>PMBW01000160.1 GCA_003153075.1 Dehalococcoidia bacterium
AACCGCGTTTCCGTTGTGTGCGGTTTGACTCTTCCTGTTCTACTATTTTCTGCAGCAACCGGGCTTTGAGTTGGGCTTTAAAATTTATATCAGGAGTTATGCGTAATGACAGCATTTTTTGCGCAAATTCAATTAACGCGGAAGCTTCAGCGTCCGTCATTTGGTCAATTTCCGCTTTCTCACCGGCCAGCAGGCGGTCGAGGTTCTTTAAAAACTCCTTTTCGTTCTCAGATTCCCTGCTCATTTTTGCCACCCCACAAAACCCTCTCTTAATTTCCGGATGCTCCTGTACAATGTGATGCCGACATTAGAGTCGGAGATGCCCAGCATTTTCGCAATCTGGCGGTTGGTCATCTCGCCCCCGAATTTTAACGAGATAATTTCCTGTTCCTGTTTGTTTAATTGCGCCACGCATGTTTTTAGTTTCCGGCAGTCTTCCTCTTTGACAAGGTCTTCTTCCGGCGAGTTGGATTGGACAGTAATGAATACGGTGCTTTCATTTTCTACATTCTGCTCTTTATTTCTGACGCGATAGTGGTCGATCACGGTATTCCGCGCGATCGTAAAGAGCCAGGTGGAGAATGATGCCTTTTCCGCATCGAAGGTATTAAATTTGGCTAAAGCCTTCTCAAAGACAGTCGAAGTGAGGTCTTCCGCCGTGAATTTATCTGCGACACGGTAACTGACGTAGTTGTAAATTTTCGGCAGGTACTGCTCGTAAAATTCGGCAAAAATGATTGCTGTACTGCGGGGTACTTTTTCCGCGCCACTGCCGGGTTTAATCATAAAAATAAACAGCATAAGACTCCAGGTTATCTCTACCCATATAGTTATACGGTGGAATTACAAATGTATTACAGATATTGTTTAGTAATTTATCAGTATTAGAGGAAATTATCAAGGGTGATAAAAGACAGGAAGCGAGCTGTCATGTTATTGTATATTTGTGAAAATGAAAATCAAAGCCGTGCTGTTTGATCTGGACGAAACCCTTTTCGACCGGAAATTGGCGCAAAAGGCGGTATTAGCCCTGATGATGAAGAAAATGCCGCAGGTCTTCGCCGGTTACGAGCCGGAGCGCGTACTGGCTGCGTTTTTGGAATCCGACCGCGTTTCGACTGAAGTATTTAATACCGCCGTTCCTTCCCAGTATATGAGAGAAAGCAGGAGCAAGTTATTCCTGCACTTGCTTGGCATTAATGAAAACTTCGCTGCTGCCTTTACCGAAATATATGTTAAAGATTATCCGACGGTTAAAACACCGGTAGCCGGGGCAATTCCTTTAGTCAGGAAATTAAGCAAGAAAATTACGGTTGGCGTGGTTTCTAACGGCTTACCGGATGTGCAGTACACCAAACTGGAAACGCTCGGCCTGCGTGATTTATTTTCTTGTATTGTGTTGTCTGAAGAGTTCGGTGTCAGAAAACCGGACTCGCGGATTTTCCTCCATGCCGCGTCAATATTAAAAATGCAGCCCTCGGAATGCTTATATATCGGCGATTCCTATCCCATCGATATTATCGGCGCAAAGAATGCCGGTATGCAGGCCTGCTGGTTGAACCGGGATGGGGCAAAACCGCGGGACGAGAAGATCCGGGCTGACTTCGTCATCAGCAAAATGCAGGAATTCGGGGAAATCCTGGGAAAATAGTGGTCGAGAATACCCTAACCGGTATTTATTTCCAACCGGTTAGTCCTTTCACTTTTAAGGTCTGCAGGCCAAAATATTTTCGACAGCAGTCGAAAGGAATGGCTTTTTAAAGCAAAATGTATTGGGGAAAGCTAGAGAGCGGGTAATTCGGATTTGTATTTTTTATATTTATTTAGAGCTCACCATTTAGAATTTAGATGTAACCCTATTTTCCCCTCTTAATGATTTCCCGCGCCGCAATCACGCCGGAAGCCGAAGCCTGGATCAAACCGCGGCTGACACCCGCGCCGTCACCGGCGGCAAAAATATTGCCGATCTCCGTTTCCATGTTGGCATTTAATTTTATTTTGCCCGAATAGAACTTGACCTCAACCGCGTATAACAGCGTATGGGCTGAGGCTACACCCGGCGCTAATTTATCCAGCGCGTGCAGCATCTCAATGATGCCGGTCAGGTGGCGGTAGGGCAAAACAAAACTGATATCTCCTGCCACGGCATTTACCAGCGTGGGACGCACCAGACCGCGGTCGATCCGGGCAGCAGTGGAACGTTGACCGTGCATCAGATCACCGAAGCGCTGCACCAGCACGCCGCCGCTCAATAGATTTGCCAGCCGGGCGATGTATTTACCATAGGCGATCGGCTCATGGAACGGCTTGGTAAATGTGGTACTTGTCAGGATGGCAAAATTTGTATTCTCCGTCTTGATATCCGCATAGCTGTGTCCGTTGACGGTCAGCACCGGGTCGGAACCGCCGGTTGATTCCATGATCACCTCGCCGGCGGGACACATGCAAAAAGTGCGGATACGGTCGTCAAATTGGGGCGAAATAAACTCCAGTTTGGCTTCATATAACGCACTGCTCAATTCAGCCATCACGGCGTTCGGCACTTCTACCCTGACCCCGATATCGATGGGGTTGATGAATGTGGTCATTTTCAGGCGTCCGGCCTCGCGCATCAGCCAGTCTGCGCCTTCTCTACCCGGCGAAAGCACCAGATAGCGGCAATTAATGCGTTCGCCGTTTTCGGTCGCGATTCCGGTTACCCGGTTATTCTCTACCAGGATCTCCGCAACCGCTGTTTCGACCGCGATCGTCAGGCGTGATTGCAGGTAGTCCCGCATTGATTTCAACACCTGACGGCAGTGCTCCGTGCCCATGTGGCGGATCGGCACAGGGGTGAGGTGCAGTTCCGCCAGCGCGGCGCGGTGCGCCAACCCGGCTACTTTACTGCCGGTGCCGTAGACCTTTTCCGGAGCCCCGAAGCGCAGGTACATATCATCGACGTATTTAATCAATGTCTCGGTGTCTTTTTCCCCGATGTATTCCTTGAGATGGCCGCCCACCTGTGACGACAGGGTTAGTTTACCGTCGCTGAAGGCTCCGGCGCCGCCCAGTCCGCAGACCACATTACAGGGTGAGCAGGATGCGCAGGAAACCGTATGGTTGCGGGAAGGACATTGCCGCCGGTCGATATCCCGGCCCTTTTCAATAAGCAGCACGCTCAATTTGGAAGATTGGGCGATTTCCAGCGCGGCAAAGATACCGGCAGGCCCGCCCCCGACAATGACGACATCGTATTTATTTTTCATTGTTTTACCCACCGTCATTTTATATCTGACTCACTCATACGTCAAGGAAAGGCCATTGATCTCCGTACATTTTGTGTACAGTTAAAAAGAATATGCGGTTTTCATCTAAATCAGGAGGTCTCCGTTATTCGTATTCGTTTTTTTGGTAGGGGAAAATATTTTCTATAGTTATTTCCGGGGCTGAGGCTAAAACCTGGCTTTTTAGTTGCCATAATGTTTCTGCCATATTTTTCTTGAGACTGATTCGTTTTTCAGGTATTTTTTTACACATCACGCTTGCCCGATTCTGATTCGTTTTTTAGATAATTTCTTATTTTGTTGCATTAAAACCACGGTAGCCGAGGAAACATAAATATCCAAGGATATTGTAAGGCGGAAGAGGAACAGGTGTAAAGGATATTTTGGCGCGGTTTTTAACCGACCTTAAATATCGCTTTCGATCGCATGCTTCAGCTACAAGAGAAGAGCCTCTCAACGTTTAAACATAAAAAGATAAAAGAATCATTTCTTACGATGATCCGCCTGAGGTGGACAACGAAGCAATCCAAGCAAAACGATGTGAGTCAACTATGTGTTTTTCAAATATTCAGGCAATTGAATTATGGATCTAACTCCAGGATCGATCCCCCCCTTATCTTTAGATTGCCGCGACCTTCGATGGCGGTTCAGGGAAGGTCCCGCAAAGGCCGTGCGCCGGAATGGATGGCGAAAGGGCGAGAGTATAGTAACAAACACAGGCGCGGAGGCCTGTGCCACCAGTCTGCGGCAGAGACTACGGGAATACCCCAAAAGGGGTAGCCCCAACACTAGATCCTTTCCTCCAGAGGCGGACTCAGGATGACATTGCGATGTCAGAATGCCGCGCTTCGTCCTCCTGAAGCGGATCTAACGACAATGACAACTCGCTACATTTATTTTGAAGTAGTTAATTACAAAACAAAGTACTATAGCCTTAATGTGGATATCCGAAAACTCCTGGATTGTCGGGTCAAGCCCGACAATGACAAAAATTACTTTGAGTTTATTTCGAATTTAGAACTTAGTATTTGAACTTGTCTTGGTTATTGATTCGCGCGGGTTTTTTGCCGGCTGTAGTACTTGACCATTTTTGCGGCGGCGTTGGCCGCCCGTGTGATATTGGGATAAACAGGGATACTTTTCTCAACGAGCTTGTTCTTGAAATCAGTGAATATCCCGATTATTCTGCCGGTGGGGTCTTTCTCGCCGCTGCTCCGGTCATAGAGAATGGCGAATAAAGGTTTGGATTTCATATCGTCAAACGGGAATTGCGTTAATAAAGACTCGACGGTGAAAGGCCCGGGGTTTCCCCTGGGTATAATAAATACAATATTCAGGTCGATATCGGGGTGCGCAGCCATCATTTTCGAAATTGTGTCAGCGCCTACACCGCCGGGCAAGATGGAAAAATCGGCGGGATTGCTGATCCAGTCCCAGACCGGATTGCCCTGTTTTTTCAGTTCGTTGCGGATATCCACCGGTAAGGGGATCACATCCAGCCCCGCTTCTTCACAAAGGTCAGCCGCGAGGACACTGCCGCCGCCCCCGCCGCCCGCCACTCCGACATGGTTGCCGAACGCCGGCGGTAAGAAATAAAAAGCCGCGGCCACATCAACCAGCTCTTCGACATCAGCGACGGTGACCGCGCCCGCCTGTTTCATGGCTGTCTTCCAGACTTCGGCAGAACCCGCCAGCGAAGCTGTGTGTGAAGCCGTAGCGCGCGTGCCTGATTTACCTCTACCGCCTTTGAGAATAATAACCGGTTTCCTGGCGGTGGTTTTNNGGCGTTACCATAGCTGATCCCTTTGCTGTAATGCATTCCCCTGATCACGGCGGTCTCTATCAGTTCAAATGCCAGCGCGCCGCTCTGGGAGATCAAGCCCATCGGTCCGGGAACGTTGGACATACCGGGATTCCAGGACATGCCCCAGGCGGGATGATAAACACCCATGCAATTCGGCCCGATAATGCGGACACCGGCGGCCCGGGCTCTTTTCAGCATTTCCTTTTCCAGTTCAATGGCGTCCTGCCGTCCGGTTTCGGCGAAGCGGGCGGTGAAGAAATGGATACATTTAACGCCCTTCACGGCGCAGTCATCAACCAGATTCAATACCTGGGTGGATGGGATAGAAGAAATCACAAAATCGACATTTCCGGGGATATCACGCACAGATGGGTAGCACTTTATCCCTCGCACTTCCTGATATTTGGGATGAACCGGATAGATTTGACCTTTGAATCCCAATTTCAACAGGGAAAGGATAAAACGGCCGCCGTCGCCCGTCTCGGACGCGCCGGCAACTGCGATCGATACCGGGTGCAGAATCGCTTCCAAGGGATGTGGTGACATTGCTATTCCTCCTCAAGTGAGCACAAATAATAGCCGGCATTCCCAAGGGAATTAAAGGCTGATCTATACAGTGACGACGGCATAGCCTCGTTTTGACATCAGGTAACTATTGGCGGAAACGGCATCCGCGTCGTGGTTTAGCATGGACACTACCACGATAGTAGATTGGCTATTTGCGCGGTCAAGGGCTTGAAAGATCGCCGAAGTGGCCGGACTAACCATAATACGGTCCATCAGGTTGGCAGATTCAATACTCAACAGTTGGGAGAGTCTTTTCGGCGCTTCCCCTTCGAGAGAGGCGAGGCGCGCGATATTCGCTCTCAACCGGCTGATTGCGGGTGCATGCAAATACCGCACCGGGTTTTCAAATATAGTTATTTCCTTCGTAATTTCCAGGGATTGCACCACCATTTGCCGCGGCTGCAGTATCGGTGTAACTAATTTGACGCTATTTTGGTCGTAAGCGGCAATTACTGTGGGAATCTGTTCTCCGGCCAGGGATAACGCGGTAGTAATAATATTATGCGCCAATTTGTCAGCTTCTTCCGCATCCGCGACAGACATATTCACCAGCATTACTGCAGGTTGTCCGTGGGAATCGATAAATTCTTTGGAAATCATTTTGTTGTATTTGACGGAATGTTTCCAATCAACATATTTGAGCTCATCACCCGGCTGATAAACCTGACTTCCGTAATATTCGATGCCTCTTCTATAGGCGTATTGCGGTTTAACGGGGCTGATAAGGGAAATAAACGGCAACATGCCCGCTTTAGTAGTGGACAGGTACTTCTTTGCCAGCCACCCGGCATATCTGGCGCGGGGGATTACAATAAGTTGCACCGGAGACAATTGAAATTGAAACTGGGTTAATCCCCAGCAGTCGGTCACATAAGCCCGCACTTTGACATCAGAGGGTCCGGACAATAAAGGCCTGAGTGAGAGCTTTAATATTTGAGTATCACGATTCAAGATTAATTCAGGAGTGTGTATTTTTAGCCATTGGTAGGGTGATTCGATAAAAAGCATTCCTCCGAATTTAGTATTAGAGTGTAGGTTGACCTGGACATCGGCAGTGGTTCCAGCGAGAATACGCAGCTGAGTCTGTTCCGCAATCACGGAATTAGCGGAGATTTTGGAGATTGAAACTAATACTAAAACGCCGAGGCAGAGGATTGCGATGATACCGGCCAGAACGAGCGCATAATTACCCAGAAACAGGCCGATGATCACATTTATCAGGGCAATAAACGGCAGGACGATTCCGATCTGAGTCAAACTGCGGGAGTACACGGTTGTTTGCTTCGGAATGTACGCGCTAGATTTTACAAGTCCGGCGATTAATAGCAGCAACCCCGGCAGCCCAATGGCATTAGACACAATGTTATTAGTCAACGGATTATACAAGATAACAACAGCGAAAAAAGCAAAATATGTGGTGATTATATCGGATAAATTAAAAATCGGCTGCCACTGGAAAAAAAGATAAATGAGCAAAGTAAAAATGGCGGCGACCGACGAAGCCGGTGTAGAAAGAAAGGCAGCGGCAATTAAGACCGCGCACAGATAAAATTTCAGAGTAAATATGAAGATACGATTACCAAAAATACTCATAAATTCAATTTAGGCGCCGTTATTTTTTCCAATGAGCGTTCAATAATAATCCGGGGTGTAATATTATCCATTTCCGATTCAGGTTTGACCCTGAGACGGTGTTCGATCGCTTTAAACGCAAGGTTTTTTACGTCATCAGGAATAACAAATTCGCGTCCGTCTATCAAAGCCATCACTCTTGCACATTTGTAAAGAGCGATACTGGCCCTTGTGCTAGGGCCCCAGGATACGTCAGGGTCTTTCCGGATTAAAGTGGTAATTGCGACAATATACTCGACGATCGAGGGCGCCACATGCACTTTTTTGACGAGGTCCTGTAAAATTGATATTTCATCGAGGTCGGTGACCGCCTTAATATCCCCCTGGTCGATGACATCGATAGAGCTAACGATCTTCTGTTCTTCTTCAACGGAAACATATTGACTATTTGCCATCAACAGGAAACGATCCAGCTGCACATCCGTGAGGACATACGTTCCTTCGGACCCGGCCGGCACCTGGGTTGCGATCACCATAAAGGGCTTTCTCAGAGGGTACAATTTACCTTCGATCGTGACATGACTCTCCTGCATTGCCTCCAATAGCGCGGATTGAGTCCGGGGTGTTGTGCGATTGAGTTCATCGGCGAGCACGATGTGTGAGAATATCGGTCCCTGAATGAACCGGGAAGCGCCGTCCGGTGAATAGACAAAAAACCCGGTAACATCAGCCGGCATCATATCCGGTGTGAATTGTATTCTTTTAAAATTACCGCCGATGACTTCGGCGAAGGTCTGCGCCAGTTTCGTTTTGGCCGTTCCCGGCATACCTTCGATCAGCACATGTCCGCCGGCGACGATCGCGAGCATCAGCGCAAGTTCAATATCTCCTTTCCCCACGATGACTTTGGAAATTTCCCCACGAATTTTTTCATACAAATCTGCGACTTTATGATTTTCTTCCAACTGACCCTCCAATTCTCAACATATAGAATGATGTGAGTAAAAATAATATTAGAATCACCGCTAACACCACATATGGTTGGGATAACACGCTTTTTATCTGGACAAGTTTAGTCTTGGTAAAATCCATAGGTTTTTTTACCAGGTGTGAAGTGTCTAACAAAATCTGCCCGGTGTTTACATCCTTTCCGATTAAATTGTTCAGAAACCGGGCGTTGTCTCCCTGCCCCAGCATGCTGTTGATAAGAATACTGGGGTCGGACACCAAAATGATAGACCCTTTTCCAATTTGCTGTCTGGCAGCTACCGGCAGCGGGCCCTGCAGTTCTCCTTTGTTTAATAATTCATTTCCATTCTGGTCCAGGAAGCTGCTGGAAGAAGACCATGCAAGCAAATCCACTTTACCGGTATTTATCAACGCAGTAGCGTGATTTAATACGACTTCTTTGATGTTCTTATTGACGGAAGGGGCAAAATCGGTAATTTTAGGGAACCACTGGTTTTTGTAACAAAACAAAGGGTCAAGCAAGGGAGCGCCCGAAAAACGGCAATCGACGTTAAGGTATTCCAGAATAGAATTCCCGTACCCATAATCGTCCATGATGACCAGTGTGCCGCCGTTGCCCAGGAACGTTTTTAACACCTCAAGATCGCTGCTGTTATATTGTATATACGGTATGCATATCAGGATATTATTACTATCGACTTGTGTCAATTCCTGAGAGGTATCAATTGTACCGGCGTTAAGTGCGGTTAAACTGCGGCGCACCCCATTCCACAGCGTATTGTATTCCATGAAGTCCTGAATCGAGGGGAAAAATGAAACACACAACAAAGAAACAACGAGAGTAATAACTATTGTGATAATAAAAACGTGCTGAATTTTCATTTCTTCAAACTCTCTTGCACACTGCGCGCCAGTTTTTCACCGTTTTTCACATCGGCGTCGGAGACTTTATAAGGGGAGTAGAGCGCTTTTTCTACTATCCTGGTAAAATCGAGCAGGTATTTACCGGCCGGGCCTGTGACGTTTCCAGTGCCTCTGATATATTCGCGCAGTGTCTGATTTGGTCTGACCAACATACCGGTTAATTTTTGCACTAATTGCAGCACAATGCGATACCAGTAAAATAACCTGTTGTCATCTGCTTTAACTTCGATTTCAGTGTTGGCCATGATATTTAGATTAGCCGCGATCTGTGATGAGGGAGATCGTTTTTCAACAATTGAAGATGTTTCCGGAGATAATTGCCGCTGACGACGTTCTCTGGTTTTCTGTTTTAAACTTCGAGGTAAGACGACGCTTAAAAATCCAAGAATAAAAAAGAATATTCCGCAATTTACCACATATACGGTCATTATTTTGTACGAATAAGATGCCGTGGATTGCGACGGCTCTTCAGGTGTTATTTTTAGAACCAGCGGTTGGGTGCCAAACAATCCAAACCCCCAATTTTGTTTGAAGGCGGCGGTAAATTTCCCGTCCGAACCGCTGATGACATCAAGTTTATTGCCTGCAAAGGTTGTCGTAATGTGTGCTCCGCCGACCGGGCCAATTTCAGAATCCAATTTACCATTAATTACAAAACTACCCGGAATTAAGGCGAAAGACGGCATTTTGGTACTGATCACAGGAATTGATTTGGTGACATTGAGCGATGTATCGGTTGATACCGGCGCATACCTTTCTGAGGCAAGCACGGACACAGTGATTAAATGCTTGCCGGTGCCTGTATCCCGGGGCAGCGTGATATTTTCAATGAAGTTACCGGTAATCTCAAATTCCCGAACGGTTTCATTATCCAGAGCAATCTCAATTTTCCTTTTTAACGGGACCGGGGATGAACCATATTCAAATTGTCCGCTAATCGCGGTTTCTTTCCCGGGATAAGCTTTTGCTTCGGTTTTTAATGTCAGCTTTGTAGTGTAAAAATTGATTATTAAATTGGTTGTCGAACTCAGCGCCGAGTTGAAAATTCCGATATCAGCTGTTTGCGGGTAATAGAGCGCCTGCGATTGCATGATGGAAACATACAGGTAAGGCACCTGCAGTGAGCCTGAATAATGCCCTTGCGCGTCGGTTTTAAAGCTTTTATATTGCGAGCCGTTAAGTAAAATGGATATCTGACGGTCAGCCAGGGAGTGCCCGTTAGCGCTTAGAGTGCCATCAACGTTGATCATGTCCCCGACAAATACCTGCTGCGGTGTAACATTGAGGGTGAGCACAGGTGATTGCAGCGAATTTTTATTGGCGATCGCAGTCTGCTGTTCTGTAAGGAGATTACGGTACAATTGAAGCGAGTCGTGCAATTTTTGGATTTTACCCACCACATTGGTATAAGAAGTCGTGATCAAGCTGCTAGTCCCGCCTGAGGCATTTAGAAATTGACTGATGGTGTTCCGGTTTGCCTGTTCGATGGTGTTGAGGTTTCCTTCAGCCAGTGACAGTGACTGAAAAGCCTGATCAGTAATCGGGGCTGCTTCTTCATAACGGGATTGCTGCAGCAGTTGTTTGGTATGATTGATGTCAGCATCGAGTTCCAGCATCCGTCCGCAGATTTCCTGAGAAGAACTGACAAAGGTGTTAATGGTATCGTTTAAAGCCGGGGGAATATTGGCAAAGGGCGTTTTTTGAAAAAAGGCTGCGATTTCAGGCAGGTTTTTTGTTAACACCGAATCGAGGGTGCTTGAATAAAATTGAAAGAGGGATGCGCCACTAAAAACCAGTTTCGCAGTATCAGGGTTTTCTTGCGGTTCTAAAGCATATACAGGCAAACCCGCTAATGCAAGATATGCGAGCGTGCAGATAATCAGAGCGATTTTCAGGAGAACCCTTTTTGCCGGTATCATTTGAGATTCAAGACCTCCATTACTTTCAGGATGACCACTACCATGAAACCGGCTAAAAATACGATAGATACCACCGAAAGCGCCTTGCGCGTCCGCGGGCTGAGATAAATAAAGAGAACGGTAATGATGAGGTAGGCGATAACACTCACAGTAAAATAGACTGCAATATCTGTCTGCTTCGCATAGGCCAGCATAATGTCGATCAGACAAGAGGCCAGAAGCAGAAACAATATATACCGGTTATATATTCTCACCCTAATACCTCGAGGCGGATGTGAGTTTTACCTTTTTCGCTGGTTTCTTCCAGGATCCTCACCGGTTTCCCGATACCTTCACTGGCGAGGGAGGCGGCGATAGAGGCGATGGGACTGCCCATGCAGCGGTAGTACCAGACATTTTCAAAATGCAATTTAGGTCCGGTTACTATGATATCAAGTTTGTTTTCGCTCATGAGAACCTCTACAGAACTGGCCAGATCCAGAAGTCCGGTCAGGACATAAGTGATAGCTTGCTCAATTTCCGACGCAGACGGTCCCGGTTTAATTTCTGCTTTATCGAGACCGGTACCGCCGGGCGCCGTCACGGCGATTGCCATATCACCCGGATCGTCACCGTAGCGGACGATCATTCTACGCGGTATTTTTCCCTTAATCCGCCGGATATCTATCTCTCCATCTAAAGGAATCAAGGCCTGGGCGTTGCCATCTCTCATTGATGAAGGCAGGTAGACAGCCTTGTGGTTTAACCCCAGTTCTTCCAATAATGCGGCAATATTTTCCATGCCCGTTTCCAGGATTAACTGGCTGGCTTCCGGAGAAATCTGAGGCCGGGATGAGGCTAAGGCGATACTGGTAAAACCGACCATAATCGATGAGAGGGCAATAGCAGTTAGAGGAATCGAACTGATAATAAAATAGGCCAGAGGAGCGAAAATAGCGCCGGCGACGGTGAGGCCTATTCCTAAAAGACGATAAGGGTTATTTTTCATGCGGTCAGCTCCATTTCAAACAGCAGAGGTGTTAGTAACGCACCTCTCCCGGCGTTTTGACAGGGTAGTTCCCCGGTTACTATTTTGAAATTATCCCATTAATTAACATAAATTTCAATCCGTATAGATATTTTAGCAGCTGACATTATTTTGCGGGAATTTAAATCAGGCGGTTTAAGACCTGGTAAGTTAGCTGTGCTATTAATATATCGCCTAAAAGAGTAGAATTTCTATAGTATGAAAGTAATAAGCGCGATAGCCCGTTATCTTTTCATTATTTGTTTGCCGTTGATGCTTATTACGGCGGTAATTGCCGGGGCGGTGAATTGGACCGGGCTGTATACACGCGGTTTTGAAAAATATAGTGTTGAGCAAAGCCTGGCAGATAACGGCGTCAATGTGACCGATGCCGAACTGGCGGGGATCGCCCGCAGTTTTGTCCAATATTTCAATTCGAGTGAAAAATATATCACTCTCAACATTCAACCGGATATTTTTAATACCGAAGAGATTATTCATTTCCGGGATGTAAAAAGTCTATTTAGATTCGATTATGCGGTTTTAGCAGGAACCTTCGGGTATTGCCTGATCTTCGGTTTAGCTGGTCTTTTCCTGCAAAAAGGCATTTACCGCAGAATGCTTGCGGGTGTCACTTTAAAGGGCAGCGCTGTGACGCTGGGACTGATGTTTCTGCTGAGCATCGGAACACTGTGGAATTTCAACCAGATATTTTACGATTTTCATTTGCTGGTTTTCCGGAATCAGTTCTGGTCGGTAGAAGGCAATATGCTGTTGCTGTTCCCGGACGGATTCTGGTATGAC
>PMBW01000148.1:0-15536 GCA_003153075.1 Dehalococcoidia bacterium
AACCAGTTACCTTATATCAGTAAAATTACTTATTTGATCATCCCGGATTTCAGCACGGCGCTCGCGGCAGTCCGTACCGGCAAGATCGATATTTGTGAGAATCTGACCTGGTCCCAGGCCGCTACTGTGGCAAAGACCAACCCTGAGCTTTTACAGGTAACCCGTCCTGCGGTCGGTTACTCTCTGGACTATCGGGATGACAATCCGCCCTTTACCGATATCCGGGTTAGACAAGCGATCCAGCAAGCAATCGACCTCCCCACCATCGCCAAGACATATTTTGGTGGCACGGTAGAGGGAGTGCCGGTGGGCGAAATTGCCACCAGCTGGAACGGTTGGTATACCCCTTATGCCCAGTGGCCGCAAGACCTGAAAGACAAGTACACGTATAACCCGACAGCGGCCAAAAAGCTGCTGGCCGATGCGGGCTTCCCCAACGGCTTTAAAACCAATATCGTTACATCCAGTACATATGACATGGAATTATTGCAGGTATACAAGTCGTACCTTTCCGCAGTTGGCATCGATATGGCGATCAATACCATGGACTACCCCGGATTTTTAAGCTTTACCAATTTGAAAAAACAGGATCAGATTGAGTACAACGGTTCCGTCGGCATCCTTTTCCCGCCGACCAGACTGATCGCCCGTTTCAATACCGGTCAGGGCGCGAACGCCTCCAATGTCAGCGACCCGGCCTACGATGCGATATTTAACAAATTTATGGCTAGTTCAGATCCGGTTCAGCAAAAGAGCTTGATGAAAGACGCCGATATGTATGCCATTTCCCACTTCTTCCATCTGAATGCCTTGCCGACAACGAATTATGTGTTGTATCAGCAATGGTTGAAGGGCTTCCAGGGTGAGGAATTGATCTATTGGCCGAAGATCTCGATGGCGCGTTACTGGATTGATCAGGGCCTGAAAAAATCTTTGGGACGTTAACTGAATATTTAAAAAATTACAATAAGTTGAAGCCCGCGGGACTGAGAGTTAGATTGTCGGTAGATAAGGATGCTCAAGGTGACCTTATCTATCGACAATTGCTATTACGTCATGGGACGTAGATCAATGTTGCGAGGATGAATATACCGGATCAATAATCTCTCACGGCTAAGCGGATTACCCCGGATTATTGCAAGGTATGGTGATGTCACAATGAAATTAGGATGCGGAACTGTTCTATTCAACCAATTGGACCTTTATGGCGCCTTACAGCATATTGCCTGGGCCGGTTATCAGGGAGTTGAGTTGGCCTGTATGGCGGGTATGGCTCAGCATATCGAATTGAACACATCTCCGTCGTACATCGATGAGGTCAAGGCCGCCGTAAAGAAACACGGGTTGGAGCTGTTCGCGATCGAAGCCTTTTTCGGCGCTAAACCTGACGACGAGAAAATTAAACTGATGACGAAGGTGTTTGACGTTGCCGGTAAATTGAATATTCCGGTGGTCGCCGTCCGTTCCGAAGGAAAAACCGGGGATAAACAAGCAACGGGGCAGGTAATAAGCTACCTGGGAAAGCTGTCCAAGCAAGCGGAGAGCCGGGGAATTAAAATCGCGGTTAAACCGCATGTCGGGCATTCTTTCCATAACACGGAGACGCTGCTCCAGCTGTTAAACGAAGTGAATTCGCCTGCGTTGGGAGTAAATCTTGATTCCAGTAACTTCTACCGGGACGGCGACGATCCGGCAGAGGCTGTCACTAAACTTGGCAGCAAAATATTTCATGCCCATATCCGGGATACCACTTTAGATAAAAACCAGGGGCGGACTCCGCTGGATATTCAAATAGCCGGAAGGGGTGTGCTGGACTGGCCGAATATTCTCGGCAGCCTCAAGGCTGTGGGTTATCAAGGGGCGCTGAATACACAAATAATCGGGGCTTTCACCAGTCCGTTATCGGTGCAAATGGGGATCGCGGCTGAAGCGCGCGGTTACCTTAACCGTTGTTTGCAAACATTGCATTGAAAATACTGGGTTGTTACTGAATAAAGAAATATACATTTGGCATAGATTTCTATCGGCCGCAAAATAAAAGGAGGAATTATTATGGCAAAGAGAACGGGTTTTATTATTTCGATCGGAGAAATTGAGAAAAAATGGCGTATAGATCATGGAGTAAAAGATAAAGGACATACCAATATGTCCGGTTACGGCTTCCTGCGACCGGATACAGAGGTTGCCAGTCATGGGTTGGTCGGGAAAGAACCCGCGAGGAACCTGATGATCGGTCTGGATAAATTAAAACCNNGACCATGCCTATTATGTTATTTCCGGCAAGATCAAGGCCGTCGTCGGCGATGAAGAAAAGATTGTCGGCGCAGATTCACTGGTCTACTGTCCGTCCAATGTCAAACACTCCATTCTTAACATCGGAAAACGGACTGCCAGGGTATTGCGGGTTACTGGCTCGGACGAAGGCAAGATCATGGGCGGATGGGGCGATGAGAAAAAACAACCGCCCGCCAAAAAAGGCGGATTTATCTTACCGATTCAGGAAATTGAACAAGCCTGGCGTGTCGAACATGCCGCCGAAGCCGAGGGCCATCACAACATGCACGGTTACAGCTTCCTCACCGTTCCCACCGAAGCCGAATTGCACGGCATGGTCGGGAAAGAACTTGCCACCAACCTGATGATCGGGCTGGATCAATTCCCCGCCGGTGGCGGTATTATGGAGCACACCCATGTCACCAACGAGGAATTCCCCGTTTTTGACCATGCGTACTATGTGCTTTCCGGCAAAATTCAGGGGACTGTTGGAGATACTGTCAAAGTTGTCGGCAAAGATTCGCTGATCTATTGCCCGTCCAATGTAAAACACGCCATTCTTAATGTCGGTGAGACCACCGCCAAAGTGCTCAGGATCGCCGGCTGTGACCAGGGGAAGAAGATGGGCGGTTGGGATAAGAAAAAGTCAAAATAGAATTCACGCTGCGGATGAAGGAGATATAACATGGCAAAGAAAGCATTTATCACCGGCATTACCGGTCAGGACGGCTCTTATCTGGCCGATTTATTATTGGCTAAAGGATATGAAGTACACGGTCTTATCCGAAAATCAAGCAGTCTGAATACCTCGCGGGTAGAGCATTTGTTGGTGGACGCATTTGTGCCGGAAAGGAAATTTTTCCTTTATTACGGCGATCTCGCGGACTCGGCCCGGCTCTATAATCTGATCAATGAGATCAAGCCGGACGAGATCTATCACTTTGGCGGGCAAACCAGCGGTAAAGAAGGGTTTGAACTGCCGGAATACACGGGTAACATCAACGCCCTTGGCACAATCAGGTTGCTGGAGGCGATCAGAAGAACAGGGATCAAGACCAGATTTTGCCACGCCTCCAGCTTTGAAATGTTCGGCGCATCGCCCCCGCCTTATAACGAAAATACCCCCTTCCGCCCGAGAAGCCCGTCAGGAGCCGCTAAAGCTTACGCCTATGAGATGACCGTGACTTACCGGGAACAATACAAATTATTTGCTTGTAATAGCATCATGTTCGATCATGAGTCTCCCCGCCGTTTTGAAACCGCGCCCACCAGAAAAACGACCCGCGCGATCGCGCATATTCTTGCCGGCAAACAAAAGAACCTTTATCTGGGGACGCTGACCCCGGTCAGAGACTGGGGATACGCTCCCGAATATGTGGAAGCGATGTGGCGGATGATGCAGCAGGAAAAAGCCGATGATTACGTGTTAGGCAGTGGGGAAGGCCATGCGGTCGGGGATTGGGTAAAAGTCGCGTTCGACTATGTGAAAATGGATGTCGACAAATATCTCAAGAAAGATGACCGTCCGCACGCCGCCACAGGGGTCGCGTTTACTGCGGATGCGTCCAAGGCGAAAAAAGAGTTGGGCTGGCAGCCGAAAGTGAATTATAAAGAGCTTGTTAAAATTATGGTCGATGCGGATATGGAAGCTGTCGGGCTCAAACCGATAGGAGAAGGGAAAGCTATTCTCGCCAGGTACAATTTAAGTCTTAATGACCGGGCTTCGGGCAATCCCAACGGCGGTCTGGAAGAATGGCCTGGTTTAAGAAAATACTCCATGTAAGGGGAATTCCCCTTACATGGAAAAAATCACGGAGGTGAAGCAGATAAGTTTAGATTCAGTTGGCTACACGCGGATAATATTAATTTGGAGGAAGTAATTGAGGTACAAGGTTTCACTCTTGTGTTTAATCCTGTTCATTGTGGTAACCCTGCTAATTACATCTTGCGGTAATACCGCAACTTCGACTTTTACCACCACCCAATCTACCATACAATCAACTACAACCGCTACTACGGTTACTACGCCCAAAACAACAACATCAGTAACTACTGCAAAAACGGCAGGCAACTGGTGGGACAGCTTGGGTAAACCGCAGTACGGCGGGACAGTTGTCCTTAGGATCAATAGGGACATTGCCAACTTGGATCCATACAATTCAGGGACGCTTTTGACTCTACAAGCGGCATGGATGGAAAAACTGACGGGAGACGATTGGACTCTAGACCCGGCCATCTTCAACTTCCAACTGGGTTTTCATCCCACCCAGTATACCAAGGGAGTTCTGGCAGAAAGCTGGGAATTCCCTGACCCGAGCACCTATCTTGTCCACCTCCGCAAGGGAATACGCTGGCAGGATATCTCACCGGCAAACGGGCGGGAGTTTGTCGCCTCTGACGTAGCCTTCCACTATAACCGGCTTTACGGCCTTGGCGGCGGTTTTACGCAGCCGAGTCCGTTCCAGGCTTCAGTAGTCAATTTTAAGGACTTACAGTCGGTAGACGTAATTGATAAATATACCGTTTCTTTCAAGTGGAAGACACCCAACCCTGAGTTCATTGTCGAAACCGTACAGGCGGTGAGCACCGTTTCATGTATTGAAAACCCCGAGACGGTACAGAAATATGGGAACCTTAACGATTGGCATAATGCCATCGGTACAGGACCGTATATTTTAACAGATTTTGTCTCCGGCTCTTCGGCAACACTGACCAAGAACCCCAATTATTGGGGATATGATGAACGCTACCCCAAGAACAAATTACCTTATATAGACACAATATCGTATCTGACTATTCCTGACGATGCTACGGCTTTGGCCGCGTTACGTACTGCTAAATTGGATTTCATGGATCAAATTTCACCGGATCAGGTCACATCGTTGAAACGAACGAACCCCAATTTGTTACTGACAGCGGCCCCGTCGGCTGCTCCTCCTACCATTGACCCCAGAAACGATGTAAAGCCTTTCAATGATGTGAAAGTAAGGCAGGCGATGCAGATGGCTATCAACCTGCCGGATATCGCCAAGAACTATTACAGCGGCACTGCCTCTCCGGCCCCTTCGTCACTGACCTCCAATTTCATGTCGGGATGGGGATGGCACTACGATCAATGGCCGCAAGAATTGAAGGATCAGTATGCCTTCAACCCGACGGCAGCAAAGAAATTATTATCTGATGCGGGCTATCCCAATGGTTTTAAGACCGATATCGTAGCCGATGCGTCCGGAGACATGGGTTTGCTGCAAATCGTCAAATCGTACTTCATGGATGTTGGGATTGACATGGAGATCCGCCCGATGGATGCCGCTTCCTGGTCTGCTTTCGTGCAAACCGGGCACAAGCATGACGCGCTGGCTCAGCGCGGCACGGGTGGTCAACTCGGTCAGACCTATGAACCTCTCCGTCAATTTAACCGTATACAGACAGGCTACTCAACTAACTGGAATATGGTTGCCGACCCGGTTTTTGATGCTTTCTATACTAAGGCGCTGGCTGCTACCAGTATAGAAGGTGTACAACAGGTACTGAGGGATGCGAACGAGTATGTCGCACGCCAGCATTTCTCTATATCTTTACTTCAACCGAGCACCTTCTCACTCGTTCAACCGTGGCTTAAAGGTTACAATGGTCAAAATGGCTCAGTATCAGGCGCAGGCGGGAGCCCCAGCAGCGTAGGCTTCTATGTGTCGCGGTTCTGGATCGATAATGACCTCAAAAAGAAATTAGCGCATTAGCCTGTTAAAAATTAATCCATATTCCCCGGATGATTTAGGGAAAAACAAAGACTTTAAACTCAGAGTGAATTTTCACTCTGAGTTTAAAGTCTTCAGGGAGGTAGCGCAATAAAGTAAAAAGACATCAACATATACCGCGAAATACAAGTATCTGTGATTCCGATTATTTGTGGTTGTATTCTTTAACTTTTACCAGATCTTTCTACCAGTTTCGACCGCAAAATGGTCTTTTTCATAAGCCGCATGCAATGCTGGCTGTTAAACTAATAGTGTTTATGGAAAGAAAATCGGAGGTAGGAAGTGAAAAGCAAGGTTATCTGTTCAGTCTTGAGCTTACTGATTACGGGAGCTCTGTTATTGGCATCCTGTACAACATCCTCTACAACTACAACCACGATCCGGACTACGACGACGAGTACTGCTGTCACAACTGCTATTACCACAGCAAAAACCACCACCACTTTAACGACAAAACCGGCTACTACCGTTGCGGGGAACTTTTGGGACAGCCTTGGTAAACCGCAGTACGGCGGGGAAATGGTTTTTCAAATGCCGAGGGACATTTCATCTTTTGACAACTATTTCAATACGGGCACCTCTATCTCATGCTGCTGGCTGGAATTATTAACCGCCAACAGCTGGAAAGTAGATCCGGCTGAGTACGCCTATACGACGAGTTTCCGCCCCGCGCAATATGTGGCGCCAAACCTGGCCGAAAGTTGGGAGTTCCCGGACGCGAGCACATATGTTGTCCATCTTCGCAAGGGCGTCCGTTGGCAGGATATCCCGCCGGTGAGCGGACGTGAATTTACCGCCGACGACGTAGTGTACACCTACGGAAGGTTGTTCGGCATCGGCGCGGGCTTTACCAAGGGCAGTCCTGCTTTATCATCACTCACTGTTTTCCAGAGTCTGGCTTCTGTCACCGCCACTGATAAATATACCGTCGTTTTTAAATGGAAGACTCCCAGTATTGAAGTAATGATGGAAAACCTGCAATCGCCGACCAACGCGAATAATATCATCGCGCATGAAGCCGTCGAAAAATGGGGAGACCTAAACGATTGGCACCGCGCCATCGGCACCGGCCCCTTTATTTTAAAAGACTTCGTTTCCGGCAGTTCGGCGACGCTGGTCAAAAACACAAATTATTGGGCATATGATGAACGTTATCCGCAGAATAAAATTCCTTATATCGACACGCTTAAAATTCTCATTATTCCTGACCCGGCGACTGCACTGGCAGCGATGCGGACCGGCAAGATCGATGCCCTGGACAGCATTTCCATCGCCAATGCCAATTCGATGAAGAAAACCAATCCCGAAATCATTCAGATTACCGTTCCCAAGACGGTCGGCATTACCGTCGACGTCAGAAATGACAAAGCGCCTTTCAGTGACATGAGGGTTCGCCAGGCGCTGCAACAGTCAATAGACCTGCCGACCATTGCCAGCACTTATTACCAGGGCACCGCTGATCCGTATCCGGTCTCTTTAACTTCCAAGTATTTGACGGGATACGGTTTCCCCTATACGGATTGGCCGCAAGATTTGAAAGATCAGTACGCCTATAACACAACCGCCGCCAAGAAACTCCTGGCTGATGCCGGTTTCCCCACCGGTTTCAAAGCTAACATAGTGGCGGATGCTACTGCTGATCTGGATTTATTGCAGATCGTTAAAGCGTATTTTGCCGCAATCGGTGTAGACATGACCGTCCAGACTATGGACCATACTACCTGGCTCAGTTTTGTTCAAAGCGGCCACAAACAGGACCAGATGGCGCTGAGTTCAACAGGTAAACTGGGTTACGGTCAGGAACCGAGCAGACAAATCAGCTATTTCCATACCGGTGATTCTAGCAACTATGAAATGGTCAGCGACCCTGTTTTTGATGCCTTTTTGGTCAAGATGTCAAATGCTGCCAACCTCGATGAAGTAAAACAGGTATTAAAAGACGCTAATGAATATGAAGCCCGGCACCATTTTTCAATTGCGCTGGTGCAGCCGGGCCTCTTCGCACTAATTCAGCCATGGCTGAAGGGATATGCCGGGCAGTTGGGCTCCATTTCCGGTGGATCAGGCGGCCCCACTTACCAGGGCTTCTACAGCGCCCGTTTCTGGATAGACCAGAAACTCAAGACCAGTATGGGACACTAGGGTATCAACCGGGGTTAAGATTTTCTGTTTGAGTTAGAGGGGTGGTGCCCCTCTAACTCAAACATCTTTACTTTCCCTCGCCCCCTTATGGGAGGATTAAGGTGAGGAGTATTTCGGATTTCGTATTTGGTTTTTAGATATTAGTATTTAATCTAGGAAGGTGATCAATTGAAAAAGTCAACGATGTTGCGAAAACTGCTAAAAGAACCGGGGCTTTTTATCATGCCGTGTGTCTATGACTGCCTCACGGCAAGGTGCGCGGAAGCGGTTGGATTTAAGGCTGCCTATATGAGCTGGGGAGGAACCCGTGACGCGGAGTTAGGTATGCCCCCCGTTGATATCGTGAATATGACAGAAACCGTAAATATTGCCCGGTATATCGTGAACTCGGTTAACATTCCTGTGATTGTTAACTCCGATGATGGATTTGGCGGCGCTCTGGCTGCCTACCGCACTACTCAGGAGATGATCAGAGCAGGGGTGGCGGGCATGACCATCGGCGACCGTAAGCACCTCATTCTAGCCACTGCTCCCCATAACTTGATCGAAGTGCTGCCCAGGGATGAGTATCTGGGTAAGATCGGCGCAGTCCTGGAGGCGCGGGATAAAGAAGACAAAGATGTTATTATTGCTGCGGTCATCGAAGCCGGCGCAATGCTGGGAGATGATGAGGTGTTAGCGCGCGCAAAAGCCTGTGTCAAACTGGGGGTTGATGTGATATTCCCGCACAGTATCCCGGCGCAGTCTAAATTTGGGGTAAGGACTTTACCCGGAATTAAAAAGCTCTATAAAGATATCGGCGCCCCGGAAGTCATGATCTGGGGCTTTGAGCCGGAAAACATTACTCCTGAAGATTACATTGCCGCGGGAGCTAAACTGTGGGCAGGCAGTCTGGATATCGCGCCGATGTTACTCGATAACTATCAAAAATTCTACGATACAAAGAAACCGCCAAAAGGAGTGATGCAGGGGCCTGCCGCGGATAAACTGCGCAAATTGAGAGGGTTAGACACCTGGATCGACTTGGAAAAGAAATATATACTGAAATAGTATTTAGCGTACTTATTTGTGGAAAAATAAAGCGAACCGGCGAAAGCCGGTTCACTTTTAATAGGACTATTTAATCGCCGATTTGTAACCGGAAATCTTCAGGTCGTGCTCAATCATCATTTTGAAAAGCTCTTGATATTTAACTTTCGGTTCCCACTCCAGTATCTCTTTTGCTTTCCTGTTGTCCCCTTGTGAAGGCACCGGCTTACCGGAATGAGCCCGGACAAGCGCGGCGGCCGCCGTCGGATTAACGCTGGAAAATCTTAATTCTAAACCAACGAGGGCTTTGCCCGTTTTAGCATCGATACCTTTCTCTTCCTGTCCTTCACCTGTCCAGATTAATTTGACCCCAATCGATTCAAATGCGGATTGAATGAATTCACGCAGATTGTGTGTCTCTCCCGTCGCAATCACATAATCATCCGGGCTGTCCTTTTGCAGCATTAACCACATTGCTTCCACATATTCCGCGGCATAACCCAGATCGCGGCTGAAATCCAGCGTGCCCAATGTCAATTTATCCTGCAGGCCCATTTTAATCCGGGCGACCGAATTAGCTATCAAACCGGCGACGGACTGACGGTTTCGCAGCGGGGAATCGTGGTCAAAAAGGATCCCGGCGCAGGCAAAGATATCGTATGATTCCCGGTAATTTGTTGTTATCATATGGCCGTAGACCTTCGCTATTCCGNNAACATATCGTTCGAAGAGGCCTGAAAGAATTTTATTTTCGGGTTTATTGACCTGACTGCTTCTAAAATTCTCAGCACGGCGATGCCGCTGATATCAGTCGTCGACATCGGTTGTTCAAAGCCCAATCTCGCTGATGTCTGCGCGGCCAGATTATAGATTTCATCCGGTTGGATCAACGCTATTGTCCGGTAAATATTCACCGAATCTGCGAGTTCAAAAGGAACAAATTTTATCTGATCGCGGATGCCCAAAAACTTCAGTTTGCTGTCATCCAGATCGTTGATCAGTGCGGTAGTTCCGGCTCTTCTGAAAGCGCCGTAGACCTCATAACCCTTTC
This sequence comes from Dehalococcoidia bacterium, assembly GCA_003153075.1. Next base: position 10,255 of record PMBW01000148.1, read on the forward strand.
CCAATAAAAATTTCGCCAGATAAGCCCCATCCTGACCGGTAATACCCGTTATGAGTGCCTTTTTCATGATTCTTTGCTTCTCCTTAAATATTTTGGACATGCCATAATTTCGCTGTTAGCTAATTGGTTTATATTGTTGTATTCGTTATGGAATAACGTTAAATTAAGTGGAGTATAGCATCGGTTTTTGCCAAAGTCAAAAAGCGTACAACAGATCAATACTAAGATTATATAGTAACTATAAAGTGAGAGGTAATACTACTAAAAAGTATTACCTCTCACCTTGCTTTTATGCCCCGGGTTTGTGTCTGTTATCTGATTGGTTTAATGCCCTGCGCTTTTCTTGGCATTCTGATCGATCCAGATCCAGCGTGAGAAATTAAAGTAATGCAGATAACCAACGCAATATTCGCCGTGGTAGTTTTTTAGCCACGGCTGCCAGAATGTGTAGATATACGGCGCCGGTAACGGCAGGTAGTAAAGCTGCGCCAGTTCCTGCAGCATGCCGGTTTTGACCAATTGGTCCTGTTTAGCCTGGTTTGTCAGATTTTCCCACATGTATACCTGTGAACGAATGTCATTTATTAGCGGGTCATTTATAATCGGCAAATTCCATGTGTAAACCGGTATGGTTGAAATAAATTTCTGGTGGCTGCCCAATGAATTTGCCCAGATGACCATCTCTTTATACTGATGCCCTGACTGCAGGGTTTTGAAGGTCGTATAATCTCTTGCGTCAAGCTGTAAAGTAACGCCTATTTTCGCCCAGTTCGCTTGAACTACAGTCAGCAGGTCAATGTAGTTGGAGTCATTCGAAGTTAGAATTGTAGTCTTGAAGCCGTTCGGGTAACCGGCGGCAGCTAAAAGCTGCTTTGCCTTGTCCGGGTTATACGTAAACGGCTCCTTTGTCGTTGCGGGTAACTGGTCTAAAGGTGTGTATACATCCTTGAATGAGGGCGGTGCAGGGTAACTTAAAATCTCAGCCTGGCCGCCGTATAACTGGCTTTTAATTGACTCTTTATCAATAGCCATCAATAGCGCCTGTCTTACTTTCAGGTCTTTAAATGGCAAAGTCGCGTCATCTTCTCTTCCCGCCAGAATCATGTCGTTTGTATTATATTGCTGTTTATATTTTAATTCGGGGTTAGTGCTTTTCAGATTGTCTGCGATATTCAAACTGACGTTATTCAGCCAGTCGATCTTACTGGTGCGTAATCCTGCTGTTTGTGTAGTCTTGTCCGGTATTTGCAAATAGGTAACGCCGTCCAGATAAGGTAATTGGTTTCCCTTGCCCGGGCCCACGGGATCCTTGGCCCAGTAATTGGGATTCCTGTCGAATGTGTAGGAAGCGCCCGGCACGCAATCTACCAACATGAATGGTCCGGTTCCGCAGGAGTTCTTCCAATCCGATAAATCGCCGTATTTTTGGATTATTTCGGGAGCAATAATATTTTTATCATTTACTTCCACCAGGGCCTGGCCTGTCCGTATTGCCGGGGTGTCATGACATTTAATCGTAACGGTATACTTATCCGTTGCTGTTACTGATTCGATCCAATTTGGTTCGTTTCGGTGGATATTGCCCAGAACAACAGTATTATCCCGGATAATGGTTGCGACCACATCGTTAGCGGTAAGCTCCCGTCCGTTCACCAAACGGCTGGCCTCACTTTGGTTGTTTAATCCCCAATTAACCCCATGACGGATGTGGAAAATGACGGTATTGGGGTCTGGCGCTTCCCAGCTTTCAGCCAACCAGCCGGTATCATATTTCGGCACGATTGCGCTGAACCAGAAATCGTATTCGTTAGTTCCTGCCGGTCCCCTTGCCCAGTCTCCGGTCTGCAGGGTTTCGTTTGTGAGATTCATGGTGTAAGCAAAGCCGGGAGAACCGGTCAGGTCGTCATCGAAGGCAGTAGGCGCCGTATCCAGTGCCAGGATAAACCTGCCGCCGTATTTTGGCACATCGGCGGCGGCAGTTGTGGTGGTCTTGATCGTTGTCGCTATACTTGTTGTACTTGTTGCGGTTGTTGTAGTTGAAGAAACTTTGGGTGTACCTGTGGCTGTTGATGTAATGCTTCGGGTTGGTGTCGTGTTCGCCGTGGTGCTCGTAGCCGAAGTTGTACAAGATGTTAAAATTGTCGCTGTTACCATGAGAATTGTTAATACTGACCATGGAATCCTTCTTTTCATTTTGCCCCCCTTGTTTTAATTAAAAACCGGGAATTGACTGGGATAGTGTTTTTGAGCTATTGTTATATTATAAATCAAAACAGGTAAGGCTGGCCATGCCACTCACCCCGATTACCCCCAGGNNCAGTACCCTGAATTCCCCTGGCAAGGCCGGCCTTACAGCATTTAATCGTAGAAATTTTCTTATTCATTTAATAGCCAACTTCTATCAGCGGCCGTTTGTAAGTCTATTCAATGCGATATTCATTAATTATTCTACAGTAATTATCATATAGTATTCACTATAGAATATGAACAATTTAAAGCTACTATACCATCATAGTTAAATTTTGTCAATGCTTTGCGGGACATCGGTCAACCGGTCGGCATAGATACATTGTTACTATTGACAATCCAGCAAAATCTATGATACCATCTTCCTAATTTCAATTGAATATCTATGTGAAATGCCGTGACGAATATTAACACGAATAATTAGGCTTTAGAGCATTATTATATTTTTTTTGTCAGGTTATCTTGCAAGCCGTCAGGAGTAAGAATGAACTCAGGTATCCCGCAGCCTATTACTGCGCCAACGCCAACTCTAAAATCAGCTCCCCTTCAGGCAGTCCAGCCCCAACACGGCGGAATATTGCGCATCGCAACCAATTATGTAATATCTTCAAACATGGGAGTTCCCGGCAGGCAGAATCTGGGAGCGTTGTTCATGGATGCGATAACCGACCGTTTTCTCGCGGTTGATAATGTCGGCCGGATGGTTCCGCACCTGATAGAATCATGGGAATTCAGTAAGGACGGGCTGCAGGTCACGTTACATTTGAGAAAGGGTATTAAATTCCATGACGGCTCCGATTTTAATGCCGAAGCGGCTAAATGGAACTTGCTTAAAGCCCGGGAATACAAAGGAACGTTAAACGGCATCACCACCATTGACGTAATCAATGAGCACACGATTTTAGTTAATCTGAAAAGCTATGACAATATATTTTTAAGTTACCTTGCCTGGTCCAGCGGATTCGTTCATTCGCCGACTGCATATAAAAAGTATGGGGAAGAATATACCATGGTACACCCGGTCGGTACCGGCCCTTTTAAATTCGTCAGTTATCAGCAGGATGTTAATCTGGTGGTTGAGCGGTTCGATGGTTATTGGATGGAGACGAAACCTTACCTTGATAGAATGGAAATGATCTATGTCGAAGATCTGGCAAAAGCCGTTTACATGTTAAAGAAAGGGGAAGTGGATGTCGTTCTTAACATAAATGCCGCGTCTGCTGCTGCGCTTAAGGCCGAAGGATTTACGGTAACCGAACTGCCGTGGACGATGAAAGAGCTATTGCCCGATTCTCTAAACTCCGATTCGGTTTTTGCCGATAAACGAGTACGCCAGGCACTGGAGTATGCTATTGACCGGCCGGCAATCGTTAAAACCCTTGGCCACGGCTATTTCCCGCTCACTCAATTAGCCACCAAAGATGTATACGGCTACAATCCGGAGATTAAAGGCCGTCCATACAATCCGGAAAAGGCTAGACAACTCCTTGTGGCCGCAGGTTATCCGCACGGTTTCAAGACGAAGTTGATCGGAGGAGATGCGACAGACCTCGAGAAAGTCTTTACGGAGATTCAGAGGTACCTGGCTGATGTCGGTATTAAAGCTGAGATCGAAATTGCTGATGCCGCGTTGTGGAAAGCCTACAAGGCAAATAAACCCTGGCATAATGCATTGATATACAGAAGTTTTGCCGCGGATCCCACGTTTTCCGCTTCTCTTATCGATCTTCACAGCAAAAAGGAGTACGGGCAAACCAGCGTGCTGAGAAATTTTGATCACTTGATCGATGCTGTGCTGCAAGCCCGGGATCAGCCAACTATGGTAAAAGCGGCGCAGAGGGTAGTCAAACATATCTACGATGAGGCTATAACAATCCCAATATTACAAGATTCGTCTATCGTAGCAACGGGCAGCAAAGTCCACGGCCACGGCTTTTTCGGGGACCATATCGCTCATTGGACGCCTTGGAAGGCATGGATCGAGCATTAAAAATTCAGTCTTTGACCAATAATAAAAGGCTTTTAAAAAATTTTCAGATTTTAATTATGTATATGCTGGGAATGATCTTAAAACGGGATTATCTTCAATTTGCCAGAATACTTCTACCAAAAAATAAAAAGGAGGTCTAAATGAAAAAAGGAGTCATCTGGATAGCACTGACTTGTCTCCTTGTTGCATCGATGCTGCTGGCATCATGTAATACTGCCACGACAAGCCAGACCACAACAAAGAGTACCGCTACCACACAAATTACCTCGCAAACTGCCTCTGCTACAGTATCTTCTAGCACATCCACAACTAAAGTCTCAACTCCGTCAACTGCCGCAGCAGGAAACTGGTGGGACAGCCTTGGCAAACCGCAGTACGGCGGTACCATGAACTTGCGCATCAACAGGGACATTGTGAACTGGGACCCCTATGTCAGCGCCGGTCTTACTAATATCATGTCCGCATATATGGAAAAATTGTACGCCGACGATTGGACATTGAACCCATCGGTTTTTTCCTATCAGATTAGTTGGCGTCCTACGGATTTTGTATACGGCTGTCTGGCGGAGAAATGGGAATATTCAGACCCAAATACATACGTCGTCCATCTGCGCAAAGGGATCCGTTGGCAGGATATCCCTCCGGCAAACGGCCGCGAGTTCACCGCAGATGATGTTGCTTATCACTTTAACCGTGTGTTTGGTATGGGCGGCTACGGCTTTACCAAACCATCCCCTTATTATGCCACAGGTCAACCGTGGAATGATCTAAAATCGACAATTGCCCTTGATAAGTATACGGTTGCTTTTAAGTGGGGCACATCCAGCCTTGAGTTTATCAATGAGACCATGCAGGCGCTTTCCAATGTAGCCTGTATTGAGAACCCTGAGGCCGTAAAACAATGGGGTGATGTCGGAGATTGGCATCATGCCATCGGCACCGGCGCATTTATCGTAAAGGATTATGTTTCCGGCAGTTCGGTAACCTTGGCCAGGAATAGTAATTACTGGGCTAACGACGAACGCTACCCGCAGAACAAGCTTCC
>PMBW01000148.1:15591-17459 GCA_003153075.1 Dehalococcoidia bacterium
CCGAACGATTCCGTGAAACCATATAGTGATATCAGAGTCCGCAAAGCAATGCAGATGGCGATCGACCTGCCAACCATCGCTTCCACCTACTACGGCGGCACGGTTTCAGCATCACCTGTTGCTTTGACCTCAGCCTACGTATCAGGATGGGGTTTCCCTTATGAGCAGTGGCCGCAAGACCTGAAGGACGAGTATGCCTATAATCCGACAGCGGCGAAAAAGCTTCTCTCCGATGCCGGTTTCCCGAACGGGTTTAAGGCCAATATTATCGCCTCTACTGCCGGTGACCTGGACCTTCTTCAAATCGTTCAGCACTACTTTACTGCGGTCGGTATTGACATGACCATCCAGCCGATGGACGATACTGCCTTCATGGCTATTTTTAACGCCAGGAAGCTTGATCAGCTGGGTTATACCAAAGGTGGTGTGATCGGCGCTACAGTTGAGCCCACAAGGCAGCTTCAGCGATTCAAGACGGGCTATGTCGGTAACATTTATATGGTTAGCGATCCTGTTTTTGACACTTTCTATGACAAGGCCCTAGCTGCCACTACCGTCGACGGCGTGAAACAAGCGCTCAAAGATGCGAACGAGTATGCCGCCCGGCAGCATTGGGTAGTATCCCTGGTTCAACCGAAACTCTACACCCTCTATCAGCCGTGGTTTAAGGGTTATAATGGTCAGAGTAACTCGATCGCCGGGGCAACCAGCGGTGTTCTCCTTTCGTTCTATTTGTCGCGGTTCTGGATTGACCTGAATCTACAGAAGTCCATGTCACATTAACGTTCTTAGTTCTTCTTTACCCGTTAATGCCCTCTCCCCAACGTGGGAGAAGGCTAGGGTGAGGCGGAACCTCCATGGACAAAAGGCACAGGAAGGCAAGGATTTTCACCTTGCCTTCCTTCACTTTACAGGGCAGCAAACGATGGAATGCTTAAAAATTCAGGAGGTCTGTCAATGAGGATGCGCTATCTGGGGAAATCAGGAATAAAGGTATCTGAGTTGTGCCTTGGCACAATGACTTTCGGCTTGCATCCGCGCTCGAAACAGTGGGGCGAACTGGATCAAAAGGATGCAGATACGATCGTTAGTATGGCTTTAGCTGGCGGTATTAACCTTTTTGACACGGCTGACGGCTATTCCGTCGGACAGGCGGAGGAAATCCTCGGTAAAGCTCTGGCGCAGCGGCGTAAAGATGTTGTTTTAGCGACAAAAGTTCGCGTCAGAATGAGCCCGAGGCCGAATGATGTCGGCCTTTCACGCCACCATATTCTTGAAGGATGCGATGCCAGCCTGAAAAGATTAGGCACGGATTATATCGATCTTTACCAGGTTCACCGATTCGATGCGCAAACCCCGCTTGAAGAAACATTACGTGCGCTCGACGATCTTGTCCGGCAGGGTAAGGTGCGCTACATCGGCTGCTCTAATTTTGCCGGTTGGCAGCTCATGAAAGCCTTAGGCATTTCTCAGATGCATAATCTGGAAAGGTTCATCACCTTCCAGGGACTCTATTCCCTGGTCGCGCGGGATCTGGAAAACGAATTAGTGCCGTTGTGTCTGGATCAGGGATTGGGGATTTTGGCTTTTAAACCGCTGGGTGCAGGTTTTCTTTCCGGAAAATATCGCCGTGGTGAGCCCAGACCCAAAGGGGCCCGGCTCAGTGACGGTAATCTGGAGTTTGACGAGCAGAAAGCATACGTTATCGTGGAAGAATTAGACCGGGTGGCCGCAGCCCATAATGTGACGGTTACCCAGGCAGCCCTCAATTACCTCCTGTGCAAACCGGCGGTATCGTCGGTGATCATCGGTGTCAGAACGCCGGAACAGCTGGCAGACAACCTTAAAACTACAGATTGGGTCATGCT
>PMBW01000275.1 GCA_003153075.1 Dehalococcoidia bacterium
ATAGTCCTTGGGCTTGCCGTTGAAATAATAGTTTATTACCCGCGCATTCCCGGCGTGAGTGACGATCAAGACGTTTTTCCCCTTGTATTCTTCCATAATTACATCACACAAATCACAGTTTCGTTTTATAAATGCGTCGTAGCGTTCCGTACCCTTAGCGCCAGTTTTGATTGCCAGCCAAAACAGTATCATCATTACTGCGGTTTCCTTTTTACCCTCAAACTCACCGATTTTTATTTCAACGAGCCGGTCATCAAACACAATCGATCCTTTGTAGACAATTTCGCAGGTTTGGCGTGCTCGTGTTTGGGAACTGCAAAAACACGCATCAAAATTNNGTTTGATTCAAAAAAGTATCTGTTACGCCGTTGGCCCTTTTGAATAAGTTCCAATCGGTTTCACCTTGACGGACGAGGTATATCATAATTATTTATCCTCCGTTAATATGATTTTTTTGAATACATAATATAGTTTTCCTATATGAGCGGTATTATATCATAAGTTCTGTGTATTGCACAGTAATAGTATTTCGAGGCTAAAAATGGTGGGTGGTAATGGCTCGAACTTTCAAGTTATACTCTAACGTACGCATGGAATGGCAAACGTCCCGGTGTTTGTAAAATAGTAATAAATTTTAACTTCGGATAAATTAAAAAAGAGAAGGCAACCCATTTGGGTTACCCACTCTTTTGATTTAACAATGTTCCTTACTTTAAAACTATTTGAAAGCAACCGTGACTCCCCAAGGAGCTCCTACATTCGCCGCAGGTGCCCAATATTGGTCGGCACCAGCCGGCAATGGCGTTGCAACATCAACAGCTACGTTATGGGACATGCATGGAGTGACTGCCACGTTGATGTGGAAGTTAGCATTCCCTTGTGCGTTAGGAGTAATGTCACCCACCGGAGCCCCACTATACCAAACACCATCGACAAAGAGGAATACGCTATAGGTCCCGGCTTCTGCACCTTTGAGGGAAACCGTTACTTCCAGATTATTAGGTCCTGCTGAATTGTTGACAATTACAAAGCCACCACCGGTAAGCCCATCTTTGGCAATTAGGTCCAACTTGTTCGCCGCTGCCATTACGGGACTAACCATCAAAGCAACTAGCGAGAGACAAAGAACTATTGCTATCAGTATTTTTTTCATTTTTATTCTCCTTTATGAGCGTTCCAGTTAATAAATGACTCGTACCCTACCAGCATTAGCTGGCAGGGAGGAGCGGCTTTCTTTTTGATTTCTCATAAATACTGCCCCCTTCATCAGAATAAAAAAAACCGACCATTTTCAAGTCGGTTTCACTATTGGCTCCCTGCTATCCAAGTGCCCAAATATAGATTGCAGATCTACACCACCATTTACTGATACCAATTTTTAAAGGACGTACAAATTTGTGTAGTTACAATACATAAGGGGAATTAATTATATATTCATAATTTTACCGGGGAACTGTATTGTATATCGCATATTGTAACTTGTCAATGTCTTTTTTAATAAATTTTGGTTTCTTTATTTTCGTTTTTATAATATGGCAATATACGCATGAAAGGTCAACCTTCCCGATGTTTGTTCGGTGGTGAAATCCTAAATTTGATAGGTAAGTAGTCGCGATAACGCCGGTATCAGTCCCTTCTTCTCAAACAAGAGTTCGGAAGCTGTTCCGCGCAGCCCACCACTGCCCCCATCTATACCGCCACTCCGCGCAAAGGCCAATAATCAATTACCAAATCGCAAACAAATTCCAATTTCTAAAACTTCAAATATATATATAGAATCGACGTTGGTACTCTGGTATACTGAGGTCAGTTTTAACCGGGGGAAGTACTGGCAACACCGGCAGACAAACAACCTGCGGTTTTAGAAAAATTGGCTGAGCAGGAAGAATCTGTCGGTCTGCTGTATACTGCCTACGCGGGAATTTCCGCTGATTACCGGCAGTTCTGGTCCGGGCTGGTTAATGAGAAAAAACAACACGCCTCCTGGGTCCGCGAGCTACAATCTTACATTGTTAGCGGCGCCGCGGGTTTTAGCGAGAATCGGTTTAACACTTTCGCCATTCAGTTATTCATCAACTATCTCCGGGACGAAACGGCCAGGGCCGGTGAGCGCACTTTGCTCAATGCTTTCTCGATCGCGGCCTACATTGAAGACAGCCTGATGGAACGCCATTATTTTGAAATTGCACAGGGCGATTCTGAAGAATTGAAGCGGACGTTAAATAATCTGGCGGGCGCTACGCAGAGTCACGTGAAACATGTGAAGGATACGCTGGAAACCTACAAGCAAGCAGCGAAACAAGGCTAAATTTCAGCGGGCAACTTGATCAAAAAAGCGCCAACCCTGCAACCTTTTTGCCGGTCACAGAGTTGGCGCTGTGTCTCAAATGATTACTTTCCGATTGAGATAATTGTGGGTTGCATAGAGGAATAGACGATCGGGCAATTACCCAATGCCCAGCCTTTTCCGGTGGTTTCAAGATAGACGTATTTTACTGCCTGGTATTCCCAGCTCTGTTTTCCTGGAGCAGGGACATCGATGCCGACAGCCACATGCTGCGGATTCTCAAAAACAAAGAGCACCTCGTTATATTCCAGTCTCTTTAATAATGCGGCAGTAAGGATGGAGCAATCTTCGGAGTCGCCGCCCTGCTCAAAAAGCGTTTCGATGGGGTAAAGTGCGCGGTCGTCATAGGGTGTGCCCGGGTCTTGATTGGAATTTTGCAGCGATTGGATGAATGCGCCAACCAGTTCGATGGTGTCTGTTTTCTTCAGATTATTAGCAAGAGTATAGTCTTTGATTTTTTGAATCAAGACGTTTATTAGTACATCACCGTGGGTGTCATTGATCATCGCGGTATATCCCGTGCTCCCGGTTGTTCTGGCTTTATTTTTGTAATACAAGTATTCACTCATTGGTATTGAAAGATTCCAGCTTAGCTGCTGGTTTTGGTATTTAAAAGAATATACAAATTTTACCTGGGTAGATAAAACGGTATTCAATTGATTCTGTAAAGAAACGGCAGCGTTGCCGCCCTGTGCTATCGTGGCTGCCTGGCTATCGATTTGCGCTTGCATTGAGGCCTTTGTTGTATCGAAATTTTTCTGCAGCGTGGTCATCTGACCCTGCAGGGTATCATATTCTCTTTGTGCTGATGTTAAATTCGCTTGCGCTACGTCATAATCTTTCTTTAATGCGTCATAATCCTTTTTGGATGTGCATCCGGCGAGGGTAACAGAGAGCAGAATCATACATAAAAAAACCAAAAATACTTTCTTCCTGGACATTGTTTACCTCCAATTGGGTTAATTCATTAATATATCTGGGATTTTCATTGACCGTGAAAGATACGGTTGAAACCCTGAAATAAGTATACTTGATACGGTTTGATATATAAAGTTTAGTTCTTCCTCGCAGACGTCAATACAATATCTTTTCCGCCGGAAGATTCGTATACTTTACGCAACTGGTCCGGGTGCAGGCATCTTGTCACAGCTTCTTCAAAGGTAATTACACATCTGCCTACCAATTCTCCCAGGGAATCATCCATTGTCCGCATGCCTTGTTGGGCGCCGAGCTGCATTAAACTGTATAATTCATGATTCTTGCCTTCCCGGATGACGTTCTTTACGCCGTCATTGCCTAAAAGGACTTCAAAAACACCGATTCGCCCGCCGGAAGTACGGTTTACCAGAATCTGAGATAATACTGCTTCAATTGTTTCAGCCAATTGTTGTCTTATCTGATGCTGCTGGGAAGGCGGGAACATATCGATAACACGGTTAATCGTCCGGACACAATCTGTCGTATGCAGGGTGCCGATGACCAGATGGCCGGTTTCTGCGGCACGCAGTGCTGTGGATATCGTATCCAGATCGCGCATTTCACCCAAAACGATTACATCCGGGTCATGGCGTAAAGCATGTATCAGTGCGATATCGAAGGACTTGGTATCGTCCCCGAGGTCACGTTGTACGATCACGCATTTTTTATTAGCATGGATAAATTCAATCGGGTCTTCTATAGTAATAACATGCCGTCTGGCATTTTGGTTCAGGTAATCGATCATCGCGCTTTGTGTGGTCGATTTACCGGCGCCGCTGGATCCGGTGACTAAGATCAGGCCGGACTTTTTCAGGATCAGTTTTTTGCAAATTTGCGGTAATTCCAGCTCATCGATAGTAGATATTTTAATCGGCACTAATCTAAATGCCAGACTTGGTGTTCCGCGCTGGCGTAAAACATTGACCCTGAAACGGGCTAATCCGAAGAAGCTGTAGGCAAAATCCAGCTCCATTTCCTTTTGGAACTCTTCCCGCTGTTCCATGGTGGTGACGCGTTCGAATATGGTCTGGACGTCCTGCCGGGTAAAAACCGGAATATTATCCTGCGGGACTAATATTCCATTAATACGCAATACCGGACAACTACCAACATCCAGGTGCAGGTCCGAAGCCTTTTTTTCGAGTACTAATGTGAGTAATTTATCCAGTTCCATATGTTTTCCCCTCTTAATCGCGTTTTAATTACCTATATAGCATAAAGGAGACCGATAGCTTTGTGAACTCTACAATAGTACTACGCAAATGTGATGAAATTAGTACCAATGGCTCAGAGCGGAACAGGAAATGACTAATCCTTGAGTGTGAAAGTAACCGAACGGCGATAACAACAGTACTAGGCGCTAAAACTAAATAACTATTCACGTATCATACCACTTACCTATTTACTGTTACGGCAGCTCCGTATAAATTTAGTTATGCAGCCATAATTATGTGGTCAAACTTTGGGGGTGTAAAAATGCAAAAAAACGATAACAATCACAATATCAACAACAGCAATAATGGAAATGNNGCTTATGTTGAGGAACTCATTAATCAGCGTGATGCACTCGTTAAGCGCCAGGAACACCTTTCAGCCTTGACTGAACTGGCTGAAAAAACGGTTATGGATGCCAACAATCTGTCTCAGGCAATGATGAAAAAGACCACTGAACAGGCTAAAACTGAAGCGGATAAAATCCGGGCCAAAGCTGAACAAGAGGCCGACCAGCTGATAAAAGCGAAAAGGTCCGAAGCAAAAATGATTGCGGACAAAGATGCTGAATCGATCAGAACAGAAGCTCACCGGCAGGCAAAACTTATACGGGAAGAACAGCTCGATGGCATCCGGTCAGAAGCGGCTAATCTGGCGCAAAAACTGCAGAGTGATTTGATCGCAAATCTGGATGGATTGAAAAAACAGGTATTAAGCATCGGGACAAAATTCGAACCGTCTCTTCACAACAGTAACAGCAATAGTAACAATACTAACAGTGGTAATAATAACAGTAACAATAATAATAGTAATAATGGTAACAACGGCAAGACATCTCATCCCGCACCGGCGGAAGCCGCGAAGCCATCTGATACACTGTCCCCCGGCGAGAAAGGCGCGCTGCTTGATCATATCCCCTGGCTGGAAGTAGAGGTACTTCCCCCCCTGGATATCGAAAAAATCATGGATTTAATCGCGCGGTTGGAGAGTTTACCGGAGGTCAAGACTACCGACCTTTTACCAGAGACTCCGAATCCGTTGATCAGGGTTTTTCTAAATGAGCCGTCACCTTTAGCCGAAATGTTGCGCACTTTGCCGCAGGTAGAGAAAGTTAATGAACTGACCGATGAAGGTCAGGGCGATGACAAGCGGGAAAGAATTCAGATCGTACTGGGCAAGAATCCTTCCAAGAATGCAGATCCGAAAAAGGGCTCGACGATCAGAGCATCTTCATAACAGGGTATTTGAACTACCCGGCGATTGTGCCGATGGCGAACAATTAGTTAATGCGAGAAGTCGAGCTGGGTAAAAGCTTGACTTCTCTGCATGAGTTTATTATCATTCATACAGAGAAATTGCACGAAACAATAGGTGCTTTAAGCGAAGTGGTGAATTGAGATGTTTAACAAAAGATGGAATAAATTACGCAAAACGATCTTCCTCCGTCATGAAAAAGGATTTACCCTGGTAGAAGCTTTGGTGGCCAGCCTTTTGCTGGTGATGATCACCGGGGCATTACTTACCGGTTTGGGTACTACGAATACTGTTCTGCTCAGAACTGACGCGCGGGAAACGGCTAAAAATCTGGCAGAAACCCAGTTGGAATACATTAAAAACGCCGAATATGATCCCGTGGCTACCTCCTATAATACATCCTCAATAGTAATAACCCCCTCTTATTTTGTGGCCACGAATGTTGTTCACCACGGCTCGGATATCAATTTTTTTAACCCCGTGCGGGATGATAACATCCAGAAGATTGTGGTAACTATTACTGGAGCGGGGATAACCTACAATCTCGAAGGATTTAAAACGAGATGAAGATATTAGGCCGGTTTAAAAAATGCGCTAATGCACAGCAGGGGTTTACTCTGGTAGAGTTGTTAACTGCTATTGTTGTTACTTCTATCATCATTATCGGCATTACCTCCGCCAGTTTCCAGTTGATCAAAATGAATACCACGAGTATTAACCGTCAGACTGCGATTTCCCGCATCGAGAGTTCAGTTAACAGTATCACCCGTGATGCACAGATGGCGCAGTTGGTCCCTACAGCCACAGCTAATCATATCGAGTTTGACTGGAACGAATGGAATGATGTATCAAATACCACCATTCAGAAAACAGTGATCTACGATTCAAGCACCGGTAATTTAACCAGGAAACTGAATGCGGGCACCGCAGTGCTAACAGGCACTAAAATCACAATTCAAAACTGCAGTTGGAATGCCACAGCCAAAGTGCTGACTTTGGAAATTCGAGGATATCTTGACGCAACGCATTTTATAACCCGCAGCCTTCAGATCAGCCCCAGACCGGCTCAATAAAGAGGTGTGATAATGTTTAACTTTTTTTCGATCAGACCGACAGGCAAAAAAGGAAAACGATCGGGGGAGAAAGGACAAGCCCTTGTTTTAGTTCTCTGCCTGGTCGCTCTGGGCAGTCTGCTGCTTACTGCCTTGTTGGGCATGATGGGGTCCGGCGCCAAGACCAGCAGGGTTTATCATAGACAAACCTCGGAATTATATTCCGCCGATGCCGGTATCCAGGATGCCAACTGGCAAATCAAATACGATAAACTGACGGGTTTTACGGCCCCCTCCAATTACAACGCGTATGATTATACGACTGAGTGGCCGGATCCTGGTGTCGTTTCTGATAACACGATCACTCCGGTAGTCACTATTAAAAACCAATGGGCGATCCCAACCTCGATCATCCCGCAGCCGGGNNGCAGAAGCTAATACTATTGCCGGACAAACCAAGCTTGTTGTCAATGGCACCACTACACCCGGTAAATTAGCCAATGACGGCATCACCCACATTTCACTATATACACTCACGATCAGCTATAATAGCGGCAGTGAAACGACATCACATTTGAACGTGGATTCCATCGGGGTCTGGATCCCGCAGGGCTGCACTTATTTCAGTGACGGTCACGCCAATAGCGAAAGCACTTTTCAGCTGCTGTCAGCCAGTTCCCCTTGGCATCTCGACCCGCCTTCCGAGACCCTGTGGGCGAACGGCACTGTAAAAAACTGGGACTTCACGGCTAATCCCCAATTCACCACTTTCCCGACTGAACCCGTCACCTTGCCCNNCACCGGTTCGGAAAATGTGCTAACAGCGCAATTTTATTTTAAACCCCCATCAGATAACCTGTCATTGAAACCCAATATCATTGCCTGGATAAAAACGACCAACGGCACCAGCTGTGGTCTTTCCTACAACTATGCCTGGAATTCAGATATCAAATTGTATAAAATGAAATCTTACGCCAAAGACCCCACTAATACGGGCAACGGTACCACTGTTGAAGCCTATACCACCAAAGCGGAATTACGCGACCTGGACTCCGCCCTGAACGGTGATTATTATGCCAGCGGTAAATCCTTGATGCTCCCTACCTTCCCGGTCGAGAATCACCGCGATACTTTACTGATGCAGAGTACCAAGGATTTTGATAATACTACCACTATCCCGGATAATGCCAAGGTTCAATTGGCCTATTTGTACTGGTCGGGTTGGGTGGGGAATGTGGCTAATGGGGTCTGGTGGGATAACTGCGGAAATTTGACTTCGACTGACCCCAGTTACTGTAAATTCAATGCATCCGGCACCTGGACTGTCGATGACAGTCATACGAGCTATAATGTATCTGATAATAATTATTATGAGCGGTTTAAAGGACACGGAAATGGTTCCAGTTTGACCTCAAAAGCTAATATTGATCTAAGCATAACTGTAATACCGGCAACGGCAACTGCGACAATTTATTGGGATCAGGCTTCTGATGCTGCTTTTCGCGACTTTTGCACCAGCACCAATTTCTCTAATAACTGGCAAAATGGCGGTGACTGGAACTTCAATAACAGTTCACCTTATACCTATAGAGGACAACATAATCCTTCAACCGGCGCGGCATCTAAACGGGACTTGACCAGTAATGCGATTAATTTATCTTCTTATGGCAGCACTGCGAGTATCGGCGTTTCCTGGACAGTCACTAAGGGTAGTTCCACTGCAAATGGAGATGGACTGAACTTCGCCTATTCTTTAAATGGGGGAACGTCCTGGACTACCAGTACAATATTCCTTCAGGGCACAAGCAATACACCCACGGCAGGTATGACGATTCCCAGTGGGACGCTGCCCGGTAATTTTAAAATCAAATTTACTCTGGTTGGTTATGGAAGCAGCAACGGCAACCGTTATTGCGACATCGATAATAT
>PMBW01000246.1 GCA_003153075.1 Dehalococcoidia bacterium
TGGGTACTGAATGTGATGGGGTAAAGTTGATTTACTACCGCACCTCAAAAAGGGTTCCCCCGGAAAAAACTCAAGACTTCCTGCAGGAAGGCTATGATCTATTTACCCTTTTCCAGACAAAATGATCCAATTTCCTGACTATTGAAAGTTGATTATTATTTGGTATTTCGTATTTGGATCCTGGAATTTAAAAACAAAAAGGGTGGGTAGAAATTCACTCTACCCACCCTGACTCAAAACTGATAACTGGTAACTCACAACTTTTTTAGTAAATTACCTGTTCCGCTTNNTAATCATTATGCTCGCCGGGCGCCGGAGGATGCTCAAAATAGCCCCGGCCGGATTCGCTCAGGTTAAACGGCAAAGCCAGGCGGTGAATTGTGCTCTTGTCCGGGTATTCCAGTTCCACCAGGAAGCCGCGCTCTTTCAGATGGGGATCTTCGGCCAATTCTTCAATATTAAGGGAAGCTCCGGCAGGCACACCGGCTTTCTGCAGCAGCGCCATCGCCTCATAATGATCATACTGGGTGGTCCAGATTTCGATCAGTCTGTCCATCTCATCCCGGTTTTCCCAGCGGCTCAAAGCATCCCCGAATTTAGCGTCCTTTGTCCACTTCGGTTTGCCCATCGCTTTGCATAGCCCGGCCCAATCGTCGTCATTACCGCAGGCGATCGCCACCCAGGTGTCTTTTCCCTTGCAGCGGTAGCAGTTATGCGGCGCGATGATGGCGTCCTGGTTGCCCTGGCGCGGGCGTATCCGGTTGTTGATGAAGTATTCCAGCGCTGATTCCGGAGACATCGCGATTTCCGATTCCGTCATGGAAAGGTCAAGATACTGGCCTTCGCCGGTCTTGTTGCGGTGATAGAGCGCCGCCAGAATGGCAAATACACCCTGCTCCGCGGTGATGGAATCCGTCCAGCCGCGGCATCCGGGTTCTGCCGGTTCGCCGTCAGGATAACCGTTATCATAACAGAAGCCGCTGTAGGCCCCGATGATCGGCGCGTAAGCGGGCGCGTCTTTCATGTAGCCGGTCCGTCCGAAGCCGGAAGCCGAGCAAACGATGATATCCGGTTTGATCTTCTTTAATTCAGCGTAAGATAGCCCCCAGCGGTCTAACACGCCGGTGCTGAAATTTTCAGTGATGATGTCTATGTGCTTGAGCAGTTTTTTCACCAGCTCGATCGCTTTCGGGCTTTTCATATTCAGGGTAATGCTTTTCTTGCTGTAATTTANNACCTGGGTAAAATCAAGGACTTTTATATTTGACAAGGGGAGTTTCTGCATCTTTTTCTCCTTACCTGATATCATTTAGATCGCCCCCGCCTGCTGCATTTTTACGATTTTCTCAGGGGAATAACCCAGCATCTGGCCGAATACTTCGGCGTTGTGCTCTCCCAGCAGCGGAGCGGCGTGCCTGATCTTTCCCGGGGTAGCCGAGAACTGGCAAGGCGGACCCGGGAACCTGATCTTTCCGGCTACCTTATGATCGACATCAACGTAGTAGTGTCTTTCGTCGAAGAGTTTATCCGCGGCCACTTCTTTCATCGTGCGGACGATCGAGAACGGCAAGCGTTTTTCTTTGGCTAATTTTTCCACTTCATAGACGGAATGGTCTTTCATCCACTCGATGACATGGGGCTGGGAATGACGCAGGTTGTAATGGCGTCCTACCTCGGTCTGGTATTTTTCTTCCTTCGACCATTCCGGATTGCCCAGCATATTCATCAAAGGCGCCCAGAACTGGTCCGGGATGTTCATCATGATATAGCCGTCTTTACAGGCCAGTTTCGGCGAATGTTCCCAGCGGTCTTCTCTATTCCGTTTATAATGAACGCCGGCATCGTAATAATCCCCGACTTCGTGGCAGACCATTGCCGCCAGGGCTTCCTGCACCGAAAGGTCGACGTGCTGCCCTACTCCGGTGGCCTGTTGCATGAACACGGCAGACATGGCGCACATCGCGGCATTCAGCCCGCCCAGGAAATCACCGGCGTGTCCCGGCAGTTTCAGCGGGGGATTATGGTCGGTATCGTAGACTTCGTAAGCCGGATTGGCAAACGCCTCGCCGCTCACGTTCACACCGATAAGGTCGGTGCCTTTATAATCTTTAAAGCGTCCGGTCTGTCCGAAATAGGTGATCGAGGTTACTACCAGGCCGGGGTTGAGTTTGTGCAGTGTCGAGTAATCGATGCCGAGCTTTTTCGCTTCTTTCGGCGTGTAGTTTTCGATAAAAACATCGGCCCATTTGATCAGTTCGTAAAAAGCCTTTTTCCCGGCGGCGTTCTGCAGGTTCAGTGTGATCCCTCGTTTATTGGCATTCAGGTACAAAAAGAGACCGCTCTTTTCAGGGTGGGGCACATCTTTGGGGAAAGGTCCGCGTTGCCGCGCGCTGTCGCCGGCCGGCGGTTCCACTTTGATGACATCAGCCCCAAGGTCAGCCAGCAGTTTCCCGCAATATGGGGCCGAGATAAAATTACCGTATTCAACGACTTTTAATCCGGAAAGCGCTCCGTCATTCATTTCCGCTCCTCCTTAATCTACAAACCAAATATTATTGACGTAACGATGTGAGCCCGGACGAAGATAGTTAACCGCTGTTGGTCTCCGCGAAGGGGGAAAATTTCTCCTTGCCCTGGCTCAGTATCAAATCACCACAATTCGTATTGCTTCCACAAGGTACAAAAAATCGGTCATGAGTTTAATAGACCGAATCAAAACAAAACAAAAATTCAACGGTACAGACCCGCAGATATATTGGTTAAATAATATAAAAAGCAGCCGAAAATGTCAACTTTCAGGACTGAATGGGACGGAGATTCAAGTATCTACAAACAAGAATCAAGTATCTCAAATTGGTTTGGTCGACCGGACTATTTCGGCTATATACGCCCCCTGAAACTATCCGAAAATCGTCATTGGTAACGATTATTATGAGTTTTCCCGCACTTCCTTTTGCCATTGTCGGGCGCTTGTCCGCCTCTCGTGGATGACCCGGCAATCCAGCATAGAATTTGCTGATAGCTGATTGCTGACCGCTGAAAGCTTCCCGTGCCATTTGACAACCGCCAGCGGGGATATATACAATGTGTCAAGAAAAGCATGGTGTCAGTTCGCTAGCGAATCAGGGCACTTTAAAACACGTCAGAGGAGGATGCAATGAGATTCACCGGAAAAGTAGTTTTTATCACCGGCGCGGCCCGGGGTATGGGCGCCTGCGCGGCTTTAGAATTTGCGAAAGAGGGTGCCGATGTGGTCTGCGTCTCCAAGGGCAGAAAAGACGCCGCTACCGGTAAAATGACGAACGTCGATATGGACAAAGTCGTGGCAGAGATAAAAGGGATGGGACGGAAGGCGATCGGTATTATGGCTGATGTCAGTAAAAGCGCCGAGGTTAAAGCTGCCGTCAAGCAAGCTATCGCGGAATTCGGACAGATCGATATCCTGGTCAATAATGCCGGCATCATTTTAAGTTCGCCCATCATCTTCACACCGGACGACCAGATCAACGCGATCATCGATGTTAACCTGAAAGGGTGCATTTACTG
>PMBW01000273.1 GCA_003153075.1 Dehalococcoidia bacterium
GCGGTCGTTACTGCGCGCTGGTTGGAGGCCAGTGTACTCTGCGCGGTGGTCAGAGAGCGCTGCGCGTTTTGTAATGCCGTGGTTAAGCTCTGTATGTAATTGTTCCAGGCGGTCGGGTCCAGTGTGGCTAAGACCTGGCCTTTCTTGACAACATCCCCCACTTTAACGCTGACAGTCCCGACGTTACCGTCTGCGGCAAAGGAAAGATTCTCATAATCCGCGTAATCCATTGTACCGGTTGAAGTTATGGAAACGGTGACTGTGCCTCTGCCGACAGTCACTTCCGATGTCGTTGTTGTCGGGGTTGTCGTTTTCTTAGCGCAACCTGCGGCGATCACACCCACCAATGTCAATGCCATGATCAGACCGAGAATTTTTGGAATTTTCATATCTACCTCTCAAGTTAATCCTATCAATTATCCTAACCACCGATAATTATACTAGAGTTAGATGAACAGAACATGAACGTTGAGAATAGTATACATAAAATGTAAGATAAATGTAATCTGACACTGTTTTTAATATTCAAGTCTCAAATATCAATGATCAAGAATATGGAGAATAGCTATTGTGAGCCACAGCCAGAGATTAATCGGACGGTTGGCCTTCGATAGTTGTCGAAGAGAATCAATCGTGATAATATAGTTCAGTAAACCATTTGCCGCTTGAATAGCGCGCGTTAAGGAATTATTGATGAAAGTAACGACTAAAAAAATTTATTGTCCCAATTGTCTGAGACTGGTTACCGGCAGTGAAAAATTAACCGACGGCAATATCGCGGTGACTTGCCCGATCTGCAAAGAAGTTATCTGGCTCTGGAACGGCACCAACTGGCACCAGGTCAGAAAATAGCCTGTCCCTAAATCAGATGAGCTGTATTATTATAATTTGCAGAAATTATGTCCGGATTCTCGCGGTAGTAGGTCACAGCACGCGGTAACGTATTCAGGATATCTTCTGCTGTCATTCCATCGGGGCCGATCTTTTTAGCAGCCAGATCACCGGAAAGCCCATGAATAAACACACCGGCGCGTACTGCCTCTTCGATATTCAATCCCAGACACAACATGGCAGCAATGGCGCCGTTTAACACGTCGCCGCTGCCTGCCGTAGCCATACCGGCCTTGCCTTCGGTGTCACCGGAATTATTTATAAATATGCTGCCGTCCGGACAACCGATTAGAGAATGCGGGCCTTTTAACACAATATGCGCCTTCATCATCTGGCAGGTGGCTTGCAGGACGCTTACTTTGTCTTTTTCGACATCCGATCTGGTCATTGCGGTTAACCGTGACATTTCACCCATGTGCGGTGTCAAAACGGTAGTAGCCTTCCTTTTCCAGATAATCCCGGTATCTGCAGCGACCGCCGTGAGTCCGTCACCGTCAATCAGTAAAGGTTTTTCAATCTCCTGAGTCAGTATTCTGACCAATTCTTGCGTTTCTTTATCCAGGGATAAACCGGGTCCGATAATTACCATTTTCATTCTTTCTGCCAGTTTCAGGAGGTCGTCCTTGTTGGTCAGCGCAATACTTCCGGATGGTGTTTCCCTTTGCGGCTGAATGACGATTTCCCGGCTTTTTCTGGCGACCGAAGGGGCCAGCGTTTTCGGACAGGCCAAATAGACATAACCGCCGCCGGATTTCAGAAATGAATAGGCGGAAGCATGCGGCGCCCAATAGTAATTAGCAGCTCCGGCGATCACCAGCACCGGGCCGTAATCCATTTTATTGGAATCAGCTTTTCTTTCCGGCAGCCTAACCGGTTCAGCGAGCGATACTTTAATTTCGTTGGATTCAAAGAGAGACCTCGGAAAAGAGATATGCGAGACATACAGCTTGCCGCCGCGGCTGTATCCCGGATAGAGCAGGTTGCCCAGCTTGGGGAGGCCGAAGGTCACGGTGGCATCGGCCTTAATCGAAATGCCCATTTCCCGCCCGTTATCGCCGTTGATGCCGGAAGGGATGTCTACAGCGAAGACCTTTTTCCCGCTGGCATTAACTGCCTTGATTACTTGCCTGAATAAACCTTCGACATCGCGGTCCAGACCGGTGCCGAGCAAAGCATCGATCACGGCGTCAGCCCCGGATAAATCCTTTTTGATCTGGCGGATGGATGTCACTACTTTGACAGGAACAGGGAAGCGTTCGAGGATTTCCAGATTTATTTTGGCGGCGCCCTGATATTTTTCTCTCTCGGCCACCAGGAAAACTTTGACTTCGCCGCCGTCGGAATGGAGTTTTCTGGCGATCACAAAGCCGTCGCCGCCGTTATTGCCGGGCCCGCATAGAACGGCGAATTTTTTACCTGCGGTGCCGAATTCCTGCCGGATGACCGTATAAACCGCGCCGCCGGCATTTTCCATCAGGATTTCCGCCGAAAGACCGTATTGCTCTGTGGCTTGTTTATCCATGCGGCGCATTTCTACAGTGCGGCACACCTTCATGGCATCGTCCTCCTTAGGCGTGAGGTTTTATAGCTGACTTTACAGGGAACAAGGAAAGATGTTAATACGTATTTTAGCATGAATGTAATACGCAATAATCAATGTTCAAGAAACAATAATCAAGAAAAATGGAAGGACTCTTTTGTCGCTGCCACAATTAGCCGGAAACGACCCTGTCCCGGCCTTCCTGTTTTGCTTTGTAGAGGGCTGTATCCGCCACACGCAGAATTTCGTCCATTCTGGTGCCGTTATCCGGATAGGCGGCGGCGCCCATGGACATAGTGATGGAACCAAGAATTTGTCCCTGGAAAACCATTTC
>PMBW01000363.1 GCA_003153075.1 Dehalococcoidia bacterium
CCGAGAAAATCGTAGTCCATGCTGGCATAACCGCGGCTGACACTTTTAAGCTTGTCATAGTAGCCGGTGATCATTTCCGCAAGCGGGAATTCATAAGTTAACACGGCGCGTTTTTTATCCGGATGGTCCATAGCCACCAGTTTGGCGCGTTTTTCATCGGACAAAGCCATGATCGGCCCCACGAACTCAGTGGGCACAAAAACCCGCAGCGTAATGATCGGCTCTTCGATGTGGTCGATGCGCGTCGGGTCGGGGAATTTCGAAGGATTATCGATCATTGCGAATTGACCGTCGGTCGTAACCACCTTATAAATAACGGACGGCATGGTGGCGATCAATTCCTGTCCGTATTCGCGCTTCAGCCTTTCCAGGGTGATTTCCATGTGCAGCATGCCCATGAAACCGAGGCGGTAACCCCAACCGAGCGCGGCTGAACTTTCCTTTTCATAAATAATGGAGGAATCGTTGAGGATAAATTTTTCCAGCGCCGCGGTCAATTTGATGTAATCGTTGGTGTTGATGGGGTAGATACCGCAGAAAACCATCGGCTGGGTGTGGCGGAAACCGGGAATGCCTTCTGTTTCCGGGTGTTCGGGAGAAATGATCGTATCGCCGACGTGGATACTACCCACCTTTTTAATGATCGCGCCGACATAACCCACTTCCCCGGCGGTGATTTGCTCAGCGGGATTAAGGCCCGGCGTGAAATAGCCGACTTCATCCACGTCATGAATCTGACCGGTGGACTTGATCATGATCTTATCGCCGTGCTTGAGACTACCGGAAAAAATGCGGATGTGGGGGATCACGCCGCGGTAGGTATCGTAAAAAGAGTCGAAAATAAGGCATTTAAGGGGCTCTTCCGAGCTGCCTTTGGGGGGCGGCACGAGGGTTACAATCGCTTCAAACAGATCGCTGACGCCGGTGCCGTCCTTGGCGGAAACCAGCATCGCCGATTTTCCCGGTATTCCCAGCGAATCCTGCAATTGCTGACGGCATTCTTCGACCATGGCGTTCGGGAGGTCGATCTTATTGATCACCGGAATGATTTCCAGCCCGGCGTCGATGGCGAGGTAGGCGTTGGCGATGGTCTGGGCTTCGACACCCTGCGATGCGTCCACTAACAAGACCGCGCCTTCACAGGCCTTGAGACTGCGGGAGACTTCGTAGTTGAAGTCAACGTGACCGGGCGTGTCAATCAGGTTCAGGATGTAGTCTTTGCCGTCCTGCGATTTGTAAGGCATGCGGACGGATTTGGCTTTGATGGTGATGCCGCGTTCACGCTCGAGGTCCATGCTGTCCAGCACCTGGGCATTTTCGGTGGTGTGGATCATGCCGGTCATTTCCAGCATGCGGTCGGCTAAAGTTGATTTGCCGTGGTCGATGTGCGCGATAATGCAAAAATTTCTGATATTCTCCATACATCTGAATAGTATCATGAGAGGGGCAGAGGGGACAAGAATCCATTGAGAAATGGCTTCGAGTGGAGATCATCGGCAAATTCCAAATTCGAATTTCGAAATTCTAAATAAATATAAATATCAAAATTCAAATCTATTTGTTTGAGAAGGTAGAACGATAGTAGAGAAGATGGCGGGCTGCACCCACCCTACGTTTACTATTTAAAAAAGAGAATCACAGGCAGGGACGCCTGTGCCACTAAAAAAATTAACCCGAAATAACTTTGTCTCTGCCTTCTTGCTTGGCTCTGTAGAGAGCGGTATCGGCGACGCGGAGGAGTTCGTCCATTCGGAGCCCATTATCAGGGTAGGCGGCGATGCCCATAGAGATGGTGATAGAACCCAGGATCTGCCCCTGGAAAACGATCTCCATCTTTTTAATTTCTTCGCGGATACTATTTGCGCGTTTGATAGTATCGGCCTTCGTGCTTTCCGGGAGAATTACTATTAATTCTTCGCCGCCGTAACGGCAGGCAATATCGGACCCTCTAAATTTGTCTTTGAAAAGTTTCGCGATTTGCACGATGATCTTGTCGCCGGCGGCGTGGCCGTACACATCATTGAACTTTTTAAAATGGTCGAGGTCCCCCATGATGATCCCGATCGAGGTTTGTTTACGCGCGGCGCGGGAAATTTCCCGCTGCAAGGATTCTTCCATGAAATGGCGGTTATATAAACCGGTCTGGGGATCCTGAATCGACTGACGGGAAAGGCTTTCACTCAGTTTCACGTTAGCTATAGAAAGCGAGAGGTATTCAGACAGGGTGAGGGCCATTTGCCGCAGGTCGGCGATTTCCGCGGAGCCTGAGTTCTTGAGGTGGAGCAACCCCAAAATATCGCCTTTGGCCATCAGCGGGAGGCAGACATAGGGAGCCGGTTGAGTGTTATGCAGATGCGGGCAGACCGGTCCGACATTGATATCGTCTACGACATGCGCCCGTCCCCGCCGCAATCCCCAGCAAGAGTCAGGCGGGAAAACGTTGGTCTCGGAGGTGACGGGGAAAGCACCCCATGTAACGACGGATTCGAGGTCAGAGCGTGAATTACTTAACAGGAACAAAGCGCCCTGGGAGCCCGGAAATAACTTTTTCATAAAGCCCATGATGATGGGAGCGGTCTCTTCCATTTTTGTGCAGGCCTGGAGCATATCCCGCATTTCGGTCAGGACGGCGTTTTGCCTTTGCTGTTCTTCGAGCTTTTTTACCACAGCAGTCAGTTGTTCATTGGCCAGTTTTGTTTCCTGTTCCAACCGCTTCATTTCGGTAATGTCCATGAAATTGCCCAGGGCGGCTCTTTTGCCCTGGTGGTTGATGGAAATGATGGTTTCCAGAATCCATTTAATCTGCCCGGATTTAGTTACGACCCTATATTCGTACGGGTCGCAAACCCCGGTCTTCAGGGCGTAGGTGGCCTGCGCTCTGACCAGCGCGCGGTCATCCGGGTGCACATAACTCAGTGTTTCAGTGCTTAAAAGCTCACTAATGTTATAGCCGATTATTTTCTCAAACTGGCGGTTTATATAAATGAATTTCCCGGTCTGAACAATGCAAATACCGATCGGGGAACTCTGCGTCAAGGCGGTGAATAATTCTTTTTCCTGATTACGGTCGGCAGTGTTAATGGTAAGAAACGAGAACGCAGTGATTTCCCCGGATTCATTCCTTAGTGGTGAGACTGTTAGTAAAACGGTAATCCGGCTGCCGTCTTTCCGCCGGCGAACAGCCTCAAAACGAACGGTGCGTTCTCCTGTCTGGATTTTGCTGATGAGTTCCAGCGTATTGTCTTCAACATCCGCGGGCACCAGTAATGAATGTGGTTTTCCGATCGCCTCAGCGGATGAATAGCCGTACAGGTCTTGCGCGCCTTGATTCCAACCGGCGATAATACCGTCAAAGGTTTCGATGACGACGCAGTTTTCCCAGAGTTCACAAACCTGGCCTAATTGGATAATTTCGTTTATCACTAACGTCTTTTTTGGCATTTCTGTCTAATATTTATCAGGTTTTCCCGGTCCAGGTTGGGTATTGTAAATGGTGGTTCTTAGACTGGCTTTGTTCTCTCGATATGGTTAACCTGGGTCTTCAACCGGTGCAGGTCTTTTTCAGAAAACAATCTCCACCCGTTGCGATCGCGGCATTCCACATCGGCGAACTTCTTTTGTCTTACCCAACGTAAAAAGGTATCACGGTTAGTGCCGGCGAGCTTACAGGCTTCCTGTGTGGTGTAGTAAGTCTGGCCGTCAATTTCTAAAGTCATAGTTATACTCCGCCAGTTTTTATCTATAGGTAACCATAGTTAACTATAGTGGCGGGTATGTCAACTTCTCAATCCCCTAAACGTACTGAAAGGGCAGATAAATAGTACTGGAGGAGGGCGTTTCAGGGGGAGTTGAGAGTAATGAGTTGTTAGTTGTGAGTGGTGAGAAAGCAGGAGAACTAGATACTTCGCTTTTTGTCCGGGGTTATTATTAAAGTCGGGCTCAGTATGACATAGGGGCGGTTTTGAGGTATGAGTGAGGGGAAAAATTGGCAGATCCGTTTACTAGGAGCTTGGGTCACGACTGT
>PMBW01000261.1 GCA_003153075.1 Dehalococcoidia bacterium
ACCACAACCTCTTCTCTTCCACCACCGGCCCGTCCGTCCTGTGCAACAACGATTGCGGCGCCGGAAACAGGTTCATCAATAACACCATGTACTCTACATCCGGAAAGGCTCTCGACAATGGCGTTTCAAGCGCTTATCCCGGATACGAACTGCGCAACAACATCCTCTACACGGTCAACGACCTGGCCCTGGGCAATGACAGCACCGCCACCAGCTACACCAGCAACTACAACTGCTTCTACCGCTCCGGCGGCGGCAACCTGATCAGCTACGGCGGCACCACTTACAGCAGCCTCGCGAGTTATCAGAGCGCGTCGGGTAAGGACGCCAACTCCATCAACTCCAATCCGAATTTCGTGAACATTGGCAGTGGAGACTTCCATCTTCAGTCGAACAGCCCGTGCATCAACGCAGGCGATCCGTCCGCCTCGTACAATGACCCCGATGGTTCGCGGAACGACATGGGCGCCTTCTACTATCAGAGCGGCGGTACAACCACCACGACAACGGTGACCACAACAACAACGACCACCACGACAACGACAACAACTGACAGTGGAATTGCGAAAAGCGGGGAGACAGTGAAGGTAGATTACACATTAACTGTGGACGGTAAGGTTTATGACACATCTGTGGGCAAAACTCCCTTTGAGTTTACTCTGGGAACAGGGGCGGTTATTCCCGGTTTTGAAAATGCCGTTCTCGGGATGAAAGTGGGAGAATCTAAAACCGTAACAATTGCTTCCGCAGATGCATATGGACCGCGGGATGAGAGTAATATATTTACGATCCAGCCAACCCAGTTACCCACAACCATTACTCCGACGGTGGGTATGACACTGATGTCCCAGAATTCGGACGGTTCTACAATATCCTACGTAGTCACTGCGATAGATGATTCTGGGATAACAATCGACGGCAATTCTCCGCTGGCTGGTAAAGATCTGACCTTTGAAATCAAACTAATTGAGATAGAAGCAGCTACTGTAACGCCTACCATTCCGACGACAGTTAATCCCACAACCACCACGCCGTAAAAGTGCAATGAAAAGAATGATACTGGCATCGGCTTCTCCACGCCGGAAAGAATTGCTGGAAAAAATCGGGCTCAAATTTGAGGTTGATGCCAGCGGCTGCGCTGAAGAGTTCAATCCGAAATTGGAACCGCAGGAAATCGTGCGGCAGTTATCTGTGCGAAAAGCCCGCGCAGTTGCCCTCAGACACCGGGAAGCGATTATTATCGCCGCGGATACCATCGGGGTAATTGGAAAGAAAATAATAGGTAAGCCGCACACCACGCTGCAAGCGGTGAAAATGCTCANNCCCATCTGGTGGTCACCGGTTTTACAATTTTAGACACAACGGCCGATAAAATCTATTCCGGCACAGTCAGCACCGTAGTTTACATAAAAAAGCTAACGGTGCGGGAAATTGAAGCTTATGTCCGAACCGGGGAACCACTGGATAAAGCGGGTGCTTACGCCATCCAGGGGTTAGGGGCGGTGATCGTGGATAAAATCGAGGGAGACTATTACAACGCAATGGGACTGCCTCTGAGCGCACTGGCCGAGGCTTTAAAGGGTTTTGGAATTAATGTGCTGGAACCAAAACACTAAATCATAACTGTCTTTGCGAGACCTTCTCCTAATCCCCAATAGAAGGTCGCGGCAATCTAAAGACAGACTCGGTCTTCATAGCCATGGTTAAGCAAATTATTTTCATCTATCCGGTTTNNCGCTAAAGATTGCTTCGTCGCTATGGTTCCTCGCAAAGACAATGCGTTTCTAATCCGATCAGATCTTTGATTTATCAATCATCTCCATCGTTTTCTTGGCGTCGGCAATAAAATCTTTGACAGTATCACGGGAATACTTATGGTCGGCCATCTTGGCTAAATATTGGGGTGGAACGGTGATGATGTTGGCGCCGGCTAAGGCGGCATTGATAACATCACCCACCGAACGGATACTGCCGACAATTAATTCACTCTTATAATCCCAGTGTTCCAACCATTCCGCCGAATTGGCGATGGCCTCGGAAGGGCCGCCGCCCTCATCCGCGATTCTGCCGGCGAACAGGCTGACATAGGCAGCTCCGGCTTTGGCGGCCATCATGATCTGGCCGAAAGAAAGGATTGCCGTAGCGTTCACTTTGATACCGGATTTTGTTAACTGGCGGATAACTCCGAGGCAGGGGAGGCCGGATTCATTTTCCACCGGAATTTTCACCACCACATTATGTGCCAGAGAAGCGAGCCATTTGCCCTGTTCGACCATTTCCCCCAGGTCGTTGGTGGTCACCTCAGCGCTGAGAGGCAGGGGATCGATCAATTTGGCAATTTTTCTGACCCCTTCTTCAATGTTATAAACACCTTCTTTAAACATGATCGATGGGTTGGTCGTGACTCCGTCGGCGACTCCGTAGTTCATCCATTTTTCGATTTCTTTTGTGTTGGCCGAATCAATAAAAATCTTCATGTTATGCTCCTCCAATAATAAAATCTGCAGCTTTCTTTAAATCCGGTTTGATCACCTCGGGCCGTATATTTTCCTGGTCCATCAGGTTACACAGTTCGCATTTTATTTTACCCAACAGCAAGGTGTGACAGCCGGCGCTCTGTCCAGCTTTTACGTCACTCAGGTTATCGCCGATGAACCAGGAGCCGGCGATGTCTAGGTTCATTTCCGCGGCAGCCTGGAGAAGTAATCCCGGTTTTGGCTTGCGGCAATCGCAATCCACTCGATATTTGGCAATTTTGGAATCGGGGTGATGCAAACAGTAGTATTCGCCGTCGAGGACGGCGCCCGCTTTTGCGAGTTTGGCTTTCATTACTGCACAGATTTTTTTAAAATTGGCCGGGGTGACATGCTTCTTGGCAATCCCCGGCTGATTTGATACCACAATCACTTTGTATCCGGCGTGTTGAAACCGTTTTATTGCCTGAGGGACGCCCCTACATAATTCGAACTGGGTGGGAACAAAAGGAGAATCTATTATACCCATTTCGGGAAAATAGACTACTTCATTTATAACCCCATCCCTATCCAGAAAGATGGCTTTTTCTTTTAACACCGGTATTACTCCTAACGGCAGTGCTGGTTTCATGACGGAAGAATTATTTCTTCAATTTGGTTTTAGCAAAATTCTCGAAATCGCGCAGGCCCTGCACCGAGCCAATTTCGTAGAAGCGGTCTCTGACTTCGTAGGCGAGGAGCTGCTTCATTTCGACCAGGCGGATTAAAACATCTT
>PMBW01000221.1 GCA_003153075.1 Dehalococcoidia bacterium
AGAGGGTGGGGTTATTACAGGGGAGTGCCAAGTTTTCACAGACATTTTTATGCTGGTTGGAAAGATGATTTCCGGCATAATCGGTGGAGAGGGCAACCGTGGCAATATAACCGGCTACATCACAATGATTTTCATAACAATTGGCGTAACTGGGAAAGAACAAGGCACTGGCACCAGGGAGGACCTGGTTGGCGCGGTGGAGACCGTGGGCATGGAGATCGTGGTTGGCACGGTGGTGGTGGCCGTACCGGTGGTAGTGGAGGCCTTACCGGCGGTGGTGGAGGCCATACCGGTGGTGGTGGTGGCCGTACAGGTGGTCGTGGAGGCCGTACCGGTGGTGGTGGAACTGGTAAGTGTGGAGGAAAACCCTGTATATAATTTGGTCCCGATCATCAGGAAGATGATAAGAAGGACAGGACAAAAAATAACGCGGCAAAATGTCAAACAGCCGCATAATAAAATTATAACGGTAGAAAAACCTTGCCAGCTTTGATTATCGGGATAAACCTGATTTTCAAAGCTGGT
Source organism: Dehalococcoidia bacterium (assembly GCA_003153075.1). Next base: position 526 of record PMBW01000221.1, read on the forward strand.
ATTTTTTCGGATGCGCAAGTGATATTATGAAATCAGGGATATATGTCCCTTATTATCTCGCACCCCTCATATCTTGTGGTCAAGATTTCCTTGACATACAAAGCCAGACTTACTAATAGTTCACGAATAACAATATACATATAACGTTAAAAAAAATTTTGGATATAGAGATTCAAGGATTCAAAGGTGGGACTTTCAGTTTTAATTTACAATTGCAGCATCTAAAAATACATCTATATTATTTTCTAATTTTGTAAAATGCTTTACCTGTGTTAATGGGTGAAAAATAATTGAAAGAGAGGCGAAATGAGTCAGATCTATTTGGACCAAGCGGCAGGATTGCCGGAAAGTAAAAAATATTTTCTTTTGATACTGTTATTGTTTTTCGGCAGCGGCTTTGCCGCCCTGACATATGAAATAGTCTGGCTACAGTTGCTTTCTTTTGTAATAGGCTCGTCCTCGATATCGCTGTGCGTATTGCTGGGTACTTATATGGGCGGTATGTGTCTGGGCAGCATTGTCCTGCCTCGAATTGTCTCAGCCAAGCGACATCCGCTGAGGGTTTATGCCTTTCTTGAACTAGGGATAGGAATTATCGGCATTTTAATTCTGTACGCTTTGCCTTATATCAACAAATTTTATATCGGTTACGTGGGCTCTGGTATGACCGGGATTCTGATGCGCGGCGTGGTTTGTGCGATCTGTTTATTACCGCCTACTTTGCTGATGGGAGCTACTTTACCTGCAATTGCACGATGGATTGAGACTACCCCAAGCGGTGTTTCATGGCTGGGATTTTTCTACGGCGGAAATATTATGGGTGCGGTTTTCGGCTGCCTGCTGGCAGGCTTCTATCTACTGAGAATCTACGATATGGCAACGGCCACTTACGTTGCTGCGGCTTTAAATCTTACGGTGGCCGCTGCAGGGGTGGTGCTGTCGTTTCTTACGCATCATACCGAGCCGGAGAATGTGTCCCCGGAGACTGCAATCCAGACGCCTACGGGAAACTGGTCAGTGTATCTGGCAATTGCCCTGTCTGGTTTATCCGCACTTGGGGCGGAGGTGGTTTGGACACGCCTGTTATCGCTTACTCTCGGCGGGACGGTTTATACCTTTTCAATTATCCTGGCTGTGTTCCTGGTGGGGCTTGGTATCGGTAGCAGTGTAGGCTCTTTTATTTCTCGATACGCCAGCAATCTCCGTATGGCCTTGGGATTGTGCCAGTTGCTGCTGGCGGCGGCTGTCGCATGGACAGCCTATATGATATCCAGTTCGCTTCCTTACTGGCCTATTGACCCGTCGCTTGCAAAGAGCCCATGGTTTAATTTTCAGCTTGATTTNNGCCTGTGTTGTCTTGCCGGGGCAGGAACCGGGAAAGGTGGTAGGGGGCGTTTATGCTGCCAATACGGCCGGGGCGATTTTCGGCTCGCTTGGCTTCAGTATGCTTATGATACCTCTTTTCGGCACTCAGCAGGCCCAGCGATTACTTATCGCTTTGGCGGTTGTCTCCTCGCTTGTTGTACTATTGCCGGTTTTCTGGCCGGCAAGGACGAAAATCATCCCTGCCTTTAAGGTAAATAACCCGTTTTTGCGGTTAGTCGGTATGTCTTTTCTGGCGGTTGCGGTATTGCTGACATCAATGATGGTTGGCAGAGTAGATAAAATACCGTGGGGTCTGATTGCTTACGGGCGATTTATGGCGACTTGGGACAATCAGCTCGTGCCAGGTATTGTCAAACCGAATGAAATCCCTACCAGCGAATCGTCTGATATATACTGTATTTATGCCGCCGAAGGAATGGATGTTTCCGTGGCGGTTACCCAGCGGACATCAGGGGTGAAGAGTTTCCACGGTGCCGGAAAGGTTCAGGCTTCGACCGAACCACAGGATATGCGGTTGCAGCGAATGCTCGGCCATCTATCAGCGCTGATGAATAAAAAACCGGAATCCGTTCTGGTTGTAGCCTGTGGGGCAGGTGTTACCGCTGGCTCGTTTCTTGTGCATCCGGATGTAAAAAAAATAGTTATTGTTGATATCGAACCGCTGGTTCCCAGGGAAGTAACTCCCCAATTCTCATCAGTTAACTACGGCATAACCGACGGCGTCAAAGATCATAACCCGCGTACGGTCAGAGGTAAAGAAGTTCAGGTGGTTTATGACGACGGCCGACACTACATCAGCACGTTGCCCAAGAACGTGAAGTTCGACATAATAACTTCCGACCCGATTGACCCATGGGTCAAAGGCAGTGCGGCTTTGAACACGTATGAGTATTATCAGATGTGCAAAGAACATCTCAATCCGGGCGGCATAATGAGCCTGTGGATGCCTTTTTATGAGAGCAATTCGGATACGGTCAAGAGCTTGATTTCCACCTTCTTTGCAGTTTTTCCAAACGGGATGATATTCAGTAACGATTCTAACGGCAGCGGTTATGACGCCGTACTACTTGGGCAGAACGGGACGACGCAGATTAACCTGAATGAACTGCAGAAGAGACTCAACCGGCCTGACCACGCACAGACGGCACAATCGTTGGCAGAGGTTAATTTCAACTCGGTTGAAGATCTGCTGGCAACTTATGCAGGCAGGGCGGCTGATATGCAACAATGGATGAAGAATGCACAGCTCAATTACGACAGAAACCTTCGTCTGCAATATCTGGCTGGGATGTGGCTGAATTCCTATATGGAGTCAACGGTTCTCTCTGAAATACTGGAATATTACAAATTCCCGGAAGATCTTTTCGTTGGTTCAGATAATGGCATCCGTAGTCTACAAGCAGCGCTTATTAAGGCTGGAAGAAAAGAAGTTTTGAATTGATAAGAAGTCGTTGTATTAACACTCTGTCCAGAATTTTGGAGGAGTAATTTTAAGTCTCATGTTACACTTCAGACATAGTTTCGCCTTGGCGATTCCGAACCTCCAACGCGAAAGCGAGTGCCCGTAAATATCGTCTGGTCCGGTTAGAGGTTTGAGGAAGAGAACTGGATTCCCTTTTATTTTTCTTTCTCTGTGATAAAAGAAAATCGGCTGGTAACCCATGGCTCCAGGTTTCCATCAAAAACTTTTTCTATAAACTTTACGCGATTATTTTTTCTTATAAGCAAAATTGTTGAAGAACGGGTGCCGTAATCCGGACTGGTAATAAATATAGACGACAATACCCGCTCCCATTCCAGGCCGATGCCGGTCGCGGGTAGTTTGCTGTCCGGCGGAATATGACAATCAGCCAGCAACGCAAATAATGCTTCTTCCAATTCATCGCCCTTTTTATTCAGCGCGGCCTTCAACATCTTTCTGCTTCTTACCACTTTCGGCCATGGTGTATTCAGGAGATGATTGCTAAGTCCATATATTCCAGATTTCAGCTTTTGTTTTTCTCCGCGATTAGAAAAAACGAAAAGATCATTATCATCGCCCAGCAGCAGGTTAAAACCGTTGTACTTATGAATCTGTGCGGAAATCTCTTCCAGATAATCACCGGCTTTTTGTTTTCCGGAAAGGTAACGGCTGACAAGTTTCCCGCGCGAAGGAGCATCGTTTTTCCATGAGGCCGGATCACGATAATTGGTAATGGCAGCAAATTTCCCTTGCCGGGTAATGCCCAGCCACGTGCCGCCTTCTTTTAAATCTCGTCCGGCAAGCACTTGCGGTTGATCCTTCCAGAAGTCCGCTGGCGCTGACGGACGCTCATAAAATTCATCGCGGTTAGCCGCGAGAATCAATCTATATGAAGGATGAACATTGTAAGCGAACGTTATCAGGCACATTGATATTTTACAAAATCTCGAAGGATTTATTTCATTATTTCTTTTAGTCGGCTTATAATTTTGGACATCGTATCTCCCGCTGGTGCGCTGATAAAAACATCGGCGATATCGTCATGCCCTGTGTCTCCCATGTTAATAATGACAATTTTTGCGCCGGATCGCTTGGCGTGAAGAGGCATATACGCGGCGGGATAAACAACCAG
>PMBW01000228.1 GCA_003153075.1 Dehalococcoidia bacterium
CGGAATTTCTTGCGGAATTCATCGGTTGATTTTTCCCGGATGGCGGTAACCAGCTCATTGGTATACTGCTCGGCGCTGACATAGAGCACGATCAGGTGATTGAGCGCCGCCCGGTTGCCGATGGCGTGCAGCAGATGCGTTTTCCCCAGTCCGGCGGCGCTGTAGAGATACAAAGGGTTGAACACCAGGCCCGGGTTCTCCACCACTTTGGCGGCGGCGGCATAGGCTAGGTTATTGGAATTCCCCACGACAAAGGTATCGAAGGTATAGCGGGGATTGAACAGCGGCAGGTTAGTATGCGACGCGCTGGATTTTTCAGCAGCGGCGGCCACGCGGAATTCTACTTTAACTTCGTCTTTTAATACAACAGTCAGCGCTTTTTCAATCAATGAACGCTGGTTTTTCTCCAGGTACTCGGCGATAAAAGTGTTCGGCACGCCGACGACAAAATGCTTGTCCTGGTATTCCACACCGGTAGTTTTACTCAGCCAGGTGCGGAAGTTAGCTTTACTGACTTCAAGCTGTAACTGACCCAAAGCGGCTTCCCAGATTTCAGGAGCCGGACGAGCTATCATTATATCAATTCCTAAACCGATCCGCTCCCACAATGAACACAATGATAATCAGACATTTTGCGGATTGGTGAAAATATTCCTGGTACCCCCGTGATGATACGAGACGATAACTAGGATATTATGGCTGACTAATGGATGGCAAGGGTTTTGGGGGAAACTGTTGAGAGTTGACGAGAATTGGATGGTGTATTATTCTCGTCTGCAAGGTCTGCCAAGCTTTCTCTTTCTCGATATTTCTCACTTATAGACTGGATTAACAGCCGGTAAAAAAAAGTCAATGCTTTCATATAATAACACCCCTCTGGCATGGTAAGAACGTACCATTTTTTATGTTACTTGTTTGACTAAGAAATAATACATCCGGACTGGAACGAAAAATAACACCCGAAAATATTATATAATTTTACGCCGGCGATTTTGTCGCGGTGGGGTTTTGGTGCTAAAATGGCGTAGTCGGAGGGAAAGAGATGCGGATCGTCTTTATGGGCACACCGGAGTTTGCCGTACCCGCGCTGGAAGGACTTGCCGGCAGCGGGTATGAAATCGCCGCCGTTTACACACAACCGGACCGGGAAGCCGGACGGGGACGTGCAATTGAAGAAACACGGGTCAAGAAAGCAGCGCTGAAACTAGGCCTGCCGGTACTGCAACCGGTTAATTTCAAGTCAACCGAAACAAAAACGCAGCTGGCAGAACTGAAACCGGATGCAATCATCGTGGCCGCCTTCGGGCAGATCCTGCCGCCGTCCGTACTGGCAATCCCGCCGTTCGGCTGTATCAATATTCACCCCTCGCTGTTGCCCAAATACCGCGGGGTGGCGCCGGTGCCGGCGGCCATTCTCAACGGCGATGAATTTACCGGCGTCAGTATCATGTTATTGGACAAAGGTGTGGATACCGGTCCCGTGCTGAGCGTTGAAAAAGTCCCCATTTTACCGCACGATACCGCCGGTACGCTGATGGAAAAATTGTCCAATATCGGGGCGCAATTATTGCTGGCTGCATTACCGAAATGGTTTAAAAAGGAGATCGAACCGCGTCCGCAAAATAGTGCGGATGCGTCTTATACCCGGATGATGACAAAAGAGGCCGGTTTCATCGATTGGAATTTACCGGCGGTGGAGATCTGGCGGCAAGTCCGTGCTTATCAGCCCTGGCCCGGTTGCTACACCCGTTGGCAGGGGAAGCAGTTAAAAATCATGGAAGCAGTGCCGCTGGCCGGGTTAACCGCGAACGCACCGGGACTGGTCGTAGCAGTTAAACAGGGACTGGCAGGTTTCGGGGTTAATTGCGGCGACGGCGTTCTTGGTGTGGTCAAAGTGCAGTTGGAAGGAAAAAAGGTGGTGACCGCAGAAGAGTTCGTGCGCGGCCAGCAGAAAATAATCGGCGCGGTGCTGGGGTAAAGAGTGGAAATTCTCATTCTCCCCGAAGTTAACGGAGACTTCTCTCCCTATCAGGGAGAGATTAAGAGAGTGGAAAAAACGAACATTTTTAGTCAGGCTGGGAGCAATTATTAGCCGTAGTATGAAACTATATAAATATATTCCTCTTATTCTTGACTATTGAATCTTGCCAAAGTTTGATTATTTAGCTGGAGATCTTAATTTGACATTACCGGAAGATTTATCTAAATTCGATGCCTTGCGGGAGATCATCGCCAAATTAAGGGCGCCTGACGGCTGCCCGTGGGACCGCAAACAGACGCATGCTTCGCTGCGGGAATCCTTTTTACAGGAATGTTATGAGGTGCTGGAAAGCCTGGATGAAGGTAATGCGCGCAAACTGCAGGAAGAATTGGGCGACCTGCTTTTACACATAGTGCTGCAGGCGCAGATTGCCGAAGAGGCCGGGGAATTCAAGATCGAAGATGTTATTAAAGATATCAATGAGAAGCTGATCTACCGCCATCCCCATGTCTTCAGCACCGCCCAGGTTAAAAACGCCGAGGAAGTTCTGCGTAACTGGCAGGATTTAAAACAGGCCGAAAAAACCAAAAAGGGGAAAACCGACTCTCTGCTGGCCAGCGTGCCGAAAAGCCTGCCGGCCTTGAATTACAGCCAGGAAATTCAGCACCGGGTGGCGCAGGTGGGCTTCGACTGGTCCAACGACCAGGGTGTGGTTGATAAACTGGTGGAAGAGATTGGGGAATTTCAGCGCGCCTCCACTAAAAAAGAGCAGACCGAAGAGATCGGGGATATTTTATTCACCATGGCGAATATCGCCCGCCGTCAGGGGATCGAGCTGGAAACCGCTCTACGGGAAGCCAACCGGAAGTTCTACATGCGGTTCAATTACATGGAAACCGTCTGCAAAAAGCGTGGGGTTAAAATCGGGGAACTATCCTTCGACGAGCAGAATGCCCTGTGGGACGAAGCCAAGAAACACGCGGAAAAATAGCGTGAATTTCGAGTTATCAGTTGCCCGTTTTTAGTTTTAATATCCGAAAATAACTTCCTTTGCTGCCGGAAAATAATTCTCTCTCCCGGGTAAATCCTTGACACCTGTTATTCCAGACTAATTTGACAGGCTATTGCTGTGATGGTAACATGCTAACCAGCATCCACTGGAAAAAAGCTGATAGGGAGTTCGTTTGACTACCAAGCGCCGGAACACCGAGATACGACGGTTGCAAATTATGGATGCCGCCCGTGAACTGATCGTGAAACACGGCAGCGAATATGTGACCGTGCGCCGCATCGCCAGGGCTGTGGACATTTCTGAGGCGGCGATCTACCGTCATTTTAAAAGTAAAGGCGATATTTTCTTCTTCCTGGCCGACCAGTTCGAGGCAAACCTGGTAGGTGACATTGAAAAGGGTTTGTCTGCCGGTGATTCATCTTTGGACGCGATCGACCGGGTAATTATGGACCATATCTCTGCCATCGAACAGCGGCACGGCGTTTCTCACCAGGCAATCGCGGATATTATCAGTATGGGCGATAAAAAACTGAATGCCCGGTTTTATCAAATTGTTTCCAAATATATCGATATTCTCGCGGAATTAATCGACCGCGGTATTAAATCCCGGGAGCTGCGTCAGGACATTGACCCGCAGGCAGCAGCCATGCAGCTCTATGGTATGATCCAGGGCCTGGTTAATATCTGGACTCTCAGTAATTTCAGCTTCAATCTGGTCGAAAAATACAAACCGCTCTGGAAAATGTTCCGGGATTCCATTGCAGCGAAAGCATAAATTAGTCAGGTCTCCAACCCGGTCTTTCCATCCGGCGGAGACCAGGATCCTGTCTCCCAATTCCACTTTTCAGACAGCCTCCGAATCTCTGCTATTGTCAGGTGGCAAGAGGACTAACCGGCAATCTAAAATGGATTATTTACTGATAACTGGCAACTCAAAACTGGTTACTATTAAGGGTTTTTCCCTTGACTTAAGACAGCCCTCACTTTTAGTCCCCTCTCCCCAGCGTGGGAGAGGGTTAGGGTGAGGGGGTACCTTAATGAAACAGATTTTTGTTAGACCTGCGGAGAGAATGAATTAAAGATCTGGATTATTACATGATCTGAAAGCTGATCGCTGACCGCTGACAACTCTGGACTTCCCCTTGACATAAAGTCGTCCTCAGTAGTAAAGTAAAACCATATTATTTTCCGTTCCAGATTTAGCAAAAAGGAGTAAACAATGAAGAAATACTTCGCGGAACTAATCGGAACCGCCGCGCTGGTCCTTATCGGCTGCGGCAGCGCTGTCATTGCCGGGCCTCACATCAGCTATACAGGTATCGCCTTTGCCTTCGGTTTAACCGTGCTGGCGCTGGTTTA
>PMBW01000195.1 GCA_003153075.1 Dehalococcoidia bacterium
TTTGCTACTTGCAGGTTAATAAAAAGAGGCTGGGATTACCCAGCCTCTTTTTTCTCACCGGTGAATATTCTGGTCTAGTTCCGGCGTTATTTTCCCCCATATTTCTTTTCCAGTTCATTCCAAAATTCTTTTCCTTTGGGCTTATTTGAGGGGCTTATGTTAGCAATTTCATCAGTAATAGTACCACTCCATGTCTTGGATAGCTCCTCATATTTCTCTAATAACACTTTTTTCACGATGGCTGTTGGTGAGTCGTTAGGAACACATAACTTTGCCCCCACGTCTTCATAGTCTTTCGAGTTCCCACGATCTAAACCGTTACACCAGATCATTACATCCGGCGCTCCCATTGCCTGGTAAAACTTACGTAAACCATCTTTATCCTTTCTCTGATATTTAGATCCTGCTGGTATGGCATGAGGGAGAATGATATCAACCCCTAATGCTGTGCATGCTTTGGCTCTTGCTATCACTTCATCATCCCCCATGGTGGCTCCGGCGTCAATTCGGGAAATAATGATGAAGTCTTTATCTTCTTTGTTCCTTGCTTCCAGGACAGCGCCCATTTTGCCTAAATACTCAGCTCTTGGAAGCACTTCCACGAGGTTATGTGGAACTCCTGCCAGCGAGAGATGTTTTCGGTCAGTTATATAGATTCCGGCAGCTCCTGCTCTAATTACTTCCTGTGTTGTGCGATACGCAGCCAATGCGCCGCCGTATCCGTCATCAACACCTACAATAAGCGGGATGTTGACTGAGTTCGCGATGTATCTGGCACAGTTTATAATCTCACTTGCCGTTGCCAGGCCAATGTTATACAAACCAAGCTGGGCATCATCGACCAGACCTGGCGCCGTCAAAACCGCTCCAAATCCAACTGCTTCGACTATCCTGGCAGACAGGCAATCATATGCAGGTGGAACAATAAGCACACCTGGTTTTTGCAGCAAGTTGCGAAGTATTGTGGTCTTTTTCATCTATTTCACCTTTTTTACTATTTTTTATATTCACTAATTGGAATATTTACTTATTTTAACTGCGGCACCAATTAAGAAATAATTTCGCTATAACCGGCGGGTAATATTTGACGCGGGCCGGGCAAGGTATATATTTCGTCTTATCAATCTGGGCTTTTCTCAATAACTTATAAATAACTTGATTATCCGGCGGGGTTATCCTGGGCTGATTTTGGCTTTGTCACGAGCCATTGTCCGGTAAGCTCCAGTATCGCTATCTTGAACTCTAAATTCTGCCGACGAATTGGCACCATATCTACAACATCAAAGCCGCATTCCTTCATAATGCGCTCCATGATCATACAAACATTAGAAGCCCCACCCCCTCCACCGCCAGCCAAACATATGCCGATAGCAGGCGTAGCTTGTCTATGAATTCCTCTTGCGTAGGGGCCATGTATTGGAGTAATACGGCGAAGCCTTTCCAAAAAAGCTCTCATGCTTTCACTTAGATCGATGAAATATACCGGACTCGCAAAAACAACCGCATCTGCTAATTCTATTTTAGCCACGATTGCGCTAAAATCATCGTTAATAATACATTTTTGCTCGCTTCGACAAACTCCCCAGCCATCCTGGTCACATTGACTACATCTTTCTATTTTAAGTTCAGGCAGGAAAATGGATTCGTAATTCCCACCGGCTTTTACAACACCATTGCTTATGGCATTCAACGCTTTGGCTGTCCTTCCCTCCCTATTTCTACTGCCGCTTAACATCAGGATTTTCATATAACCCCCTTTTAGTTAAATATTTGCAGATTGAATATTTTTTGCAGTATTTAATCGAGCATACTTTTCGGTGTCCGGCTAGAATCTAAACATTAACATGCAACTTCTACTAACAACCCTGATCAAAACCAGACCAGGTTTCTAATATCAGAACAATTCCTCTTATCATGTATCCTAATATTATTACACAAAAATCTTCCGGGAAACTGACTATAATCCCATTTTCAGTTTTTTCCTTCAAGATGCAAAGCCAAATCGGTAAGGCTCGCCTTGTCACTAAACCCCGATTACCCCCAGGGCTCCGACCACGGGAGGGGCATCTTGCAACACTTAGCTGGGAGTCCTACCACAAACTCTCAGTACCCTGGATTCNNAGCCTTACAGCATGTAATCATTTAAATTAGCCGCTTTTTGCTAATTACAGATGACTTCCCAAGTATACATATTTTCATTAACAATAATCGTACTATTCAATTAGACATCCAGTAGCTATTCTAATTGATATATTATATGGTATTCACTATTGAATATAATAAATTAAATGGTAGTATATCATCGGTTTTGTCCCTTGTCAAAATTACTTCGCAATCGACTAATACCAACTCGCCTGATGAATCCGCCCCGGTAGATCATGTAGATAAAACTATATCAACAAAAACACTGCCGCAGATGATCGCATTTCCCCTGATGTATGACTTCAAATCATAACGTAGGTCGCTGCCCGGAGCTGAAATTTTGCGAAAATTGACATGGTGATAAAAAGTGATTAAACTCAAACTCTAGTAATGCGGGTCCGGAATAAGGAGTTGAATGATGGAAGAAGAAAACAAATTGCCGACTATCATGCAGTGTGCCGCAAATTATCTTTTTGGGGGAGATGACGACCAACAAATTTCTCAAGGCGATTGTGATTTACTTTTGGACGCAGAAAAGTTGACGATACTGCCGAGAGCCGGTGATCCTTTGTTAATTCCTTACAGGGACATTATCCAATTGTTGAAGTCAGCTTACAAAATTAATGTCAATCTCGTTTCTAAAGAAAAACTAACTATTAGTAATCTCGGTTTTAAATACGAGGATTTTTACAGGAATTTTTCCAATCTTAATAACGAAGTCATTCTTAAAGACTTGTTGATGAATGAAACGATCCATAAATCAGGTATATTTGCAGATTTGGGGTATGCAGGTGCAGATAAACACGAGAAGACTATGGGACAGTGCGAATTGCGTATATATGAAACCGGAGCAGTAATAATCAGCGAGAATGGGAATTTTATCAGGATTCCTTATAATGATTTGGCGAAAATCCATATTGATAACTACAAAATGATTCTGGATACAGATTACGACGACTCATATGTATTTTCTAAAATGGGGAAAGAACTGGATGTGTGTTTTAAATTGTTGAATGATTTAATCAAAGCGTTATCCGTAAAAACACAATTATCCCTTCAGGAACTGTTACCGGTTTTTGATTCTTCCGTTATCAGAAAAATAGCTAAATTAATGAAAGATGGCCGGGCAGCCAGACATATGGATATTGATGCTATTTCATCTGGGGTATGGACAGAATTGGAAAAGAAACTGGATGCATTCGGGATAAAAGAGGAATATGAGTACTTAACATCTCTGGGGCAGGCTGACAGAATATGTATCGGCATAAAACGCGGCTTAATGGGTGATTTAACGGGGGAATATATCTGGTTTTTAGTACCGATTTTTAGTCTTGACCTTACTCAACCTGGAAACGCCATCGCCATGGAAGCGACAACTGTTGAGGGGAGCGGTAAAGCAACGTATTTTTTCAAAATAGCTGACCCCGCAATATATAAACAATTTAATAATCAGGAAGAACTTAAATCAGCAGTGGATAAATCGTTAAAACAGATAAATCGTGATTTAATCACTGTTAATTTCCGCCGTGAACCGATATATCTGACTAATGAGCAGTTAGACTCAACGACATACGTAGCCTACCGGCGTGCTGTCTCAAAAGTTCCCGCGCTGCAAGAGCTTCGCCATCTTTTTATTGGGCGAGTGGTACATAATTCACCGGAACAATGGAAAGAAGCGGTGATGCAATTACTGAAATCCAATGCGAGTGCAGTCTAACCGATCTTAGCGCCGCATTCGCCACAAAACCTGGTACCGGCATTGTTACTGGCTCCGCACTGCGGGCACTTGGTTAAGGCCAGTGAGGCGCCGCAATTATTGCAAAATTTACCTTCCCCGGAAGGTTTCCCGCATTTCGGACAGAGCGTCTGGCGTTGCTCTATTTTACCCGTAAAAACCTCGGTAGTTTCAGCTTTAGCTTTAATATCTGCGACCATCTTTTCCGCCCGCGCGGCGGCTACCTCGGTACTCTCGCGGGGAGCATCCGTTACACACAATCCAGCTTCTTCGTTCCAATCATTGTCACACACGTACTTCTTACACCGCGGACATCGATGGAAATGCCCCATCGCTTCGTTTTGAGCTAATGTAAATACACTTTCATGTTCTTTATGCCNNGTTGCCGCACTGGCAAATCCTCCGAGTCCTTTTAAGAATCGGCCTTTTTTATATGATTTAGATTCCGTAAACTCGGTTTTATAGCCTTCCCTGCAAATATCACAAAAGAAAGTAAATTGGAACCCTGCATCTGTACTATTGTCCTCAAAATTATTCGTAAACGGTGTTAGCGCCATTTTCTGTCCTCCTCATTATTTAAGCGGTTTTCCACATTTAATGCATTTATTGCCGATGGGAGGTTGTACGGTCTGGCATTTCCGATTAGGACATGTAACTACGAGCTGACTACCGCAAAATTGACAATAATCTCCAAAAAAGGTAGTCTTCTGACATTTGGGACATGGGATTTCCAGGGAGAGCCCACAACTGCTGCATGCCTTCCATTCTTTTTGAATTGGGGAGTGGCATTTTGGACATCTCAAAGGCCCTACAGGATTAACTTTTCCACAGAACGGACATACTGTAGATTCAGGTGGGATTATATTATCACAATATCGACAGGGTAATTTGTAGCCGGGCATGTTGCACCCCTCTAAGCTCAACAATAAACCCTAATTTGACACTATATTAACTTATCAAATATTGACTGTCAAGCAGGCAAGTGATCGATTATCAGACTATCAGTTCAAATAGGGACAACCTTTATGCTAAACTATCTCTTGAACTTGAAAGGGGGTAAGGTTAATGGCGTGTCACTTGTATGTTTCAATATCAGGGGAAGATAAGATCCTGATTTTTGTTATTAATCCCCAAACGGGTAAACTTTCAGCACAATCAGAAGTAAAGGTAACTGATCGCCCGGCGAATATGGCGATTCACCCCGGTGAGCAATTCATGTACGTAGGGCGCAGACGCGAAATATCTTCGTACCGTCGAAATCTGGAAACAGGTGATCTATCGCTTATCGGCACTGTATCCCTTGAATTCAAACCTGATTTGATATTTACAGATCAGAAGGGTAGATTTCTGCTTTCGACCTACTGGGCGGAGGGTAACGTGGCAATACATAAAATTGGCGCCGACGGCATCGTTGCTGCTGCTCCGGTTCAATGGCTTGTTACAGCCAGAGGAGTGCACTTTGTTCATACGGACCCTTCTAACAGATTTGTCTTTATTCCCTGTACTACCAGTTTCGATAATGCCAATGCGATTTTTCAGTTCAAGTTCGATGAGGTTGCCGGTCATCTTACTCCTAATACGCCTGACCGTGTCCCATCAGAAAAAGGTGCGGGACCGCGCCATTTATGCTTTCACCCGAATCTAGACACTGTATATTGCTCTAACGAGGAAGGAAATAGTGTTACAGCATACCGGTTTAACAGCTCTACCGGGACTTTGAGCGCTTTCCAAACGATTTCTACGTTGCCGGAAAGTTACAAAGGGAAAAGTATATGTTCCGACATCCAAATTTCGCCTTCCGGAAAGTTCTTGTATGTCTCTAACCGGATTCATAACAGCATCGCTTGCTTTTCAATAGATACATACAATGGAAGCCTGAAATCGATCGGGCAGGTACCTGCAGAAACAAACGTACGTTCGATAAGCCTGGACGCTGATGGTAACTTCCTGTATACTGTCGGTTTGGACTCCGGTCGACTGGCTTCATACCGTGTGAATCCAGATACCGGTGAACTAAAACTTCATGAAACCTATACTGTGGGTAAGGAACCATGGTGGCTTTTGATCACCAAACCTTCGCGCTAATCTGCCCCCGAAAGTAGTTACAGCTGTTATATTAATTGGCATTATATTTATCAACCGAAAAACTACAGGCAGGCAGATTTAATTTTACGGATGCTCGAACTAACCTTTTACACCCGCGGATATAAAAAGACCTCAGCTAGCACAGCCAAGGTCTTTCTTGTTTATATGTTGGAGACGTGGGAGGAACTAGCTCTGGAATATACTCCATCCGGTGTCCGCAATAGCTAACACCGAAAAGAGCCTCTACTTAGCGATATAAGACCAGAGTATCCCACCGCATCCCCTCACCATTTCTATCCGATCATTGGATGCAGTGGGATGAACTCCAGCCGTTAATTAAAAACGGGATTAACGTTCTAAGCTTTAAAAGGAACACGGGGGTAAGGCACCGGGTAAACCACAGGACCATGATCCCGGGAGGGAAGAATTACCGTAGCTCCTCCCGTTACTGTCACCAACCCTGTTTGATTTACACTCTGGACGTCGATATCCACGCAGTATTTTCCGTTATCGCAATACTTGTTTATTACCTTACCCTTACTCCAGGTCGTATCCCCTATCATGTTCATTTTCCGGATCTGTGTGCTGAACTTCCACAGGAATCCGTCGTCTCCCATCCAGTTAGTGAGAAGTATGTAACGCCATGCCTCTGTCTGCTGCCCCACGGCAACCCGCCTCGGGTGCGCTGCNNGCTGCGCTTATTTTGTGATCGGGCACGACGTCCCCTGTTTTCCCCTTCAAAAAGCCCTGGCCAAATTCCCACATATTAACGCCTTTCCAACCGGGAGGCGCAGGCTTCTTCTCCCACATGATACGGGTTAACCTGTCTGACAAGAAATGAGCGTGACCAGCCGCATGCCAGGCAGTCATCTCATCCTCGCTCAGTGGCCCCCGTACTACCGGCGTCAACTCATCACCCACTTTAACATCTTCCCAATAACGGGGATACGCGCCTCGTATCTCCTCTCTGTCCTGCGCCGCATAAATCTCCTTCAGTTCCTCCTCGGTATACTCAGGCATTTTGGCCAGGTCAGAATTTGCGTGTACGCTTAACTCTACGGCTTTTTTTTCATCCAACCACTGCTCATAGCTGCTGTATCCGGCAACCAGATCGCCTCCCTGCCTGTAATAGTCGACTTTCTCGTACGAAAGCACTTTCCGTCCAGCATACTTACTCGGCTTTACTATATTTTCTGAGGGACACATGACCCTGTAAGTGAACTGATCTCCGACGCAAATAGGCCTGAACCACTCCCGCTCACAACCCGAATACATGCCGTCTACGCCGGGTATCACAGGACCATGGTCTGGAGGTGATTGAGCATAACAAATGGTGTAAAGATAATTTGGGGGAGCAATAAGACATTTGTACTTGGTCTTCTTGGCGTACTCCGGGTCCCGGAAAAGAGGGTTTAAATCCCCTGAGCCGTTTACTAAGATCCGTATCCCATCTTGCGTAACATCTCTATTAAGAGTATTATCGCTCAGAATGTTGCCTTCATACCCTGGCCCCCGGGCTCTGAACTCTTCACTGGTAATAACGCGCCCAACCAGTTTTCCCCACTCCTCAATCAGTTGGTCAATAGGACTTAATTTCTTCTCAGACATTCTCTTTTCTCCTCATTTTTATACTCTCTGGTACATTTTTGCTTCGTTCACTCTAAAACGCCGAATATTTGCACCTCTCTTTTTTCTTTTTCCGGTGGAGGCGTGTAAGAACTTATCAGGACGAATTGTGTATATTACCTCATTCTAATAGTTTGGATTGCATATCTGCAAGTTTAAAAATCCGGTCTATGGCTTCATCAAACCCCAATTTCGATTTACTCTTCGTATCGTGCCATTTATTTTAACGGAGGCGGCAACAACAATTATAACTTTTGAAAGCTGAATTTAAATAGACAAACCAATTTCTTAATTTGGCATACACAAAAGGCATTATATGAAAGTAACCCAGTCGGCAGCTAATGGTTGACGGATAATCCCCGTCCGGATATTCAACAAAAAGCCCCCGGCCAAAGTAACCGGGGGCTTTCCTGATTTCTCTGGTGGAGATTGGGGAAAGTCTATCTATACCTGAAACATGGATTTTTCATTTTATTGTAAGCAAAACTGAAAGAAAAGAGATTGGTGCCTCTCAGCCTCTTACAAATCCCTTGAGGTGGCTATTTAATATCCCATCGACTTCTTTAGGTCATGGTCTATCCAGAACCGCGCCCCATAGAAACTCAACAAGCTGGGGCCCCCGGAACCCATCCAAACCGCATGGACCTGAGCGTGATAGCCCTTGAGCCAGGGTTGACAGAGGGCATATTGCTTGGGGTGAAGGAGTGATACAACGAAATGCTGCCGTGCGGCATACTCATTCGCTTCTCTAAGCACCTGTTTTACCTGATCCAAACTGGTAGCTGCCGCGGCTTTAGGGTAGTAAGCATCAAAAACAGGGTCGCTGACCATATTGAAGTTTTTTGACAAGCCTGTAGAAAAATTGGTGATGATCCTTAATGGAGCTTTGGTGTGACCAAGCGGTCCGTAAGGACGATAGACCATTTGGTCGTGCTTATGGTTTTTTACCACAAAATCCAACCAGTCAGAAGTGCCCATTGTCCGGATCTCCATGTCGATACCAACTTGAGCAAAATAGGATTTGACCATCAGCAACAAATCCATATCCCCGGCGGTATCAGCGATTACGTTTGTCCTGAACCCGTTGGGATAGCCTGCTTCAGCCAGGAGCTTCCTGGCTTCCGCCGGGTTATACGAATATTGGTCTTTTAGGTCTTGTGGCCATGTTTCGTATACCCCGCCCCAATCCGCCCCCATTTCACTCGAACACATTGAAGAAGGGTTAGCAGAAATATTACCTTTATAATGGATCCTGGCTATCGCCGGGAGATCTACCGCCAACTGCAGTGCCTTTCGTACCCTGATGTCATTAAAAGGCGCTTTATCATTTCTCATTTGTATTGTAATAGCCGGTCCTCCCGAAGTAGGTATCTGTATTATTTCAGGATTCGTCTGCCGAATTAATTGCGCCTGCTCTGCCGAAATGGAGGGAACGATATCGATTTTGCCCGCGCGCATCTCCGCCGCTGCCGAAGCATCATCAAGTATTATCACGTATTTGAGTTTGTCCGCATACGGCAGTTTGTTTTGCGGATAACGCTCATCATGTGCCCAATAGTCAGGATTCTTTATCATGTCCGCCGATTTACCGGAGGTAAAATTCTTCAATATAAAAGGACCGGTGCCGATAGCATGATGCCAGTCGTTCACGTCTCCCCATTTCTTCACAGCTTCGGGGTTCTCCAGACACGACCCCTGACTGATGTCATGAATACTTTCTAGCATCACTTCACGGGAGGTGATCGCTTTAAATTTAAAAGTTACAGTATACTTGTTAGTAGCGGTTACCGATATCAGGTCCGGAATCCGGTCCCGTGACGGGCAAGGTTTGTCATACCCCCCACCCATTCCATACATCCGGTTATAGTGAAAAACCACATCTTCAGCAGTAAACTCCCTGCCGTTCGCCGGCGGTATATTGTGCCAGTGAATTCCTTTACGTAAATGAACTACGTGGGTGTAGGGATCCGGAAACTCCCAGGATTCTGCCATGTTACCTTTGACGTATTGGACCGGGTGCCACGCCAGCCTGTAGCCCCAAACGGACGGATCTACCATCCAGTCATCCGCAGCCATTTTTTCCAGCCATGCCCCATATATACTCGTCAGTCCCTCGGTGAAATATGGATCAAAATTCACTATATCTCTATTGGCTCGAATTGCTATTTCACCACCGTACTGCGGTTTACCAAGCTTATCCCACCATTGCCCCTTATTTTCCATTATATTAGTCCTCCCATTGAAGCCAATAATTGGCACCCGCCCATTCATAGCCTCATTGTTTCAATTATACAGACTTCCTATTATTGAAAACCAGCTAATAATTTCTCTTTCTGGCAATCGGTACCCCAAGCGGTTCAGGGAAAGCGAATGTCCACTGTGGCAAAATTTAAATAATCTTCTTCGCGTTTAATCTGGTTCTTTTATACCAATGACTCGTATTAACACACTAAAAGTCCACAAAATATTGAACCAATTTTTTCAACAAGGTCACAGGGCGAGGTGCAGAAGCGCCAGGATTCTCGAAAGCTCCTTATCTTTCTGAATTAGTAAATCACAAGCTAGATAGACCTTTTTAGCTGAGGATTCATCTAACATGAAAGTCAAAATTACAGGTACCTGTAATTTTTCCGCAAGTATTTCTTGGTTATTAAATTCGTCTGGTTTTAAACTGGATAATTTTCTTAGCTTTTCTATCTGGTCTAGGCTGTCAGGCAATAATGACAATAATTCTTCGTTGTCATAGGTTTTATATAAATTTTCAAGAAGCATTGCTCGGCGTTCAGGGATATCATCACCGGAAAGTCGATTCAACGTCGCTAGATAAAGTCTGGTTTGGTCATCATCAATATTCCAAACCACACAACATACTATTGTGTGGCCGAGATCCCTGAGTACACGTAAACGATTGCCGTGGGTAGCTACGTCCTGATTGTCCAACTTTCTCTTACTACATGCTACTTGCACGATCAACTCTATAGCGGTTTTATCCCCTGAGTCTTTATACTTGCTTTGTCAAGTGCAGCCTTAACGGTTTCGTATTGCGACCAGGAAAAACGCAGGGCAATATTACTCCCGCTCAACGCATCAACCGGAGCTGTGATTCGGGTGATAGTGCACCCTTCATTGTCAAGAACTTTTTCAGCCTCAGCCAATATCGCACTGGTTTGGAAAAGTACCACTCCATGAGTCTTTTTCGGTGTCTGTTCTCCTGGTAGAACAAAAGGAGTATGTGATATTTCGGACGGCTTCCCGGATTCGGTATTAAGATCAGTGCCCCCACTTTTCACTTTAGGCCATGTAATAGACTGCTTGGGAAATTCCTGGGCGGTATTATCTTCTACTACCTTGTTCGCCACCTTCGGCCATACAACGGGATTATCTTGATGTGCCGGCGGTATTTGAGAATCGGCATGAGATGCTGCACTGCCAGGATGCATGTTTGACACCTTCGGCCACACTTCTGGCTCTGCATGCTCCGGTGGGGTTTGCGGGGCAGTATGAGCCATTCCTCCGCCGCTTGGATGGCCCCTTTTTTCGGCTGCTTGTTTAGCTTTAATTTCTGCAAATTCTTCTTCCGACAGAGGCTGCAAAGAAACTACCTGGCTGTTGGCCATATCCAATGTGTAAAGGGTTCTGCACTTCCAGCAGCGGTATGGTCCCTTGAAATTTCC
>PMBW01000133.1:0-17375 GCA_003153075.1 Dehalococcoidia bacterium
GCCATTTCCTTTGCCAGGTCGGCATACCGCTTGGCGTAGGCAATGGCGGCATCGACGGAGATCAGGACAGCCTTGTAAAAGTCCTTCTTTTCCTGGATGCTGTAATGGTCGTACGGTTGGTCTACCTGGGCCAGATAATACTCCACCTCGGCTTTTATGCCCTTCAGTCCTTTGTGCAGCACTTTCTCGTAGTTTGCCATCTGGTGGCCGATATCGGCGCCCATTTGCCAGTCAGCCAGCGAAGGGATGTGCGGACAGGACGAAGTTCCCGCGAACGCATGTTGTTTCAGGTCGTCATCCAATCTGGCTAGATTGTAATCGGCCAGGGTCTTGCCTTTAAAGTAGGGGAAAATTACCTCCCGCAGCTCTTTCCGTTCTTCGGGATGAATAATATGTCGGTCGAAAGGACGGATCTGGGGGTCCCTCACCGGGTCGTCCAGTTCGCCCTCCAGCCAGGAATAATCATTGGGTATGATCGTCGAACCGCGTACTTTACTATTAATACTACCGATGATCAGTTCGTCGTCCCAGATGTGGATCGTCTTTTCCTTGAGAAAAGCCTCCAGGAAACGGGCGCGCTGGATTATCCTCGGTTCATCCTTGTATTGCTCGTAAACCTTCATCTCTGTGCGCAGGCGCTCCAGACAAATCTCCGGTGTCCTGATCGCGTTTTCGCGCAGTTTTTTAATCCGTTCAGTATAAGACGGTACAAAAAGTTCTTGCCAGCTGCCGACGTTTTTAGTGTCTTTTTTGTCAAATACCATTGCCATTTTTGTCCCTCTCCTTGTTTTAATCATCTGGGTCAGGAAGCCGCCGGCATTATGGGGAAAAGCTGCGGCCCGCATATTCACTTGGCATTCAAGCCGGCACATACAGTTCGTGGTAAGTATTGTTGAAATGCGGTTTTCGTTTATTCCCGCAGATGGTACATTCCCACTACTTACATTCTAACTACCATGACGATGGAAATCAAGTCAACAGAGGCTGAGCGTTCGCTATAGAATATGACGGCGAAATACTTTATTCCTGCAATGGATTACCTCTGCTGAAAACCTGTCTTCACCGGAACGAAAATCGTGTTGATATTAAAATGCTGGCAAACATCAACACCCCCGTTCGCCAAAGGCTAATCATCCATTAATAGACCGCCGAAAAAGTACCGGATTATCACAATGTAAATGTTTTTCTGGAACCTCTCCCTTTCGCGAAAGGCTATAGTCCCGGAGGCACGAATGGGAGAGGTCAGGAGGGATTTTCCGCTTTATACTGATAACTTATTGCTCAAAACTGTCAACTCAACCCTGCTTTGCCGGTTGGGCTTTGATCATCTCATCGAGTTTTTCCGCCAGCCTTTGAGACTCGGGGTCATTTTCAATCTGATGCAGGGATGCTGCCAGCGAAATAGTATTGTCCCTGGATAAATAATCAATATGCCCGGAAGCAATTATTTCCTCCGCCTGTTTCCTTAACTTGTATTTCGAAAAGGATGGTATTGCGCCGGACTCGACGATTTCTCTCAGCAGATTATAGGATTTTATCGCGCATATCGCGCCGTAAATTAATAGTATTGTTATTGCCAATGAGATCAGGACAAGCATAATCGTATACATAGCCATTTGCAAGTTACCTCTCTAATTTGTTCATATAAGTATAACATTTAGGATCGCGCGCCGCAATCCATTCATTTTTTACCGGTAAGATGCGCCGTTTATTTCATTATCTACTTTCCGTAAAACCATAAAAATCAACTGGCGCTTTACCGAAAACTCAAACTTAAACTCATAACCGGTAACTTAAAACTCAAAACTATTTACGTTCCGTTATTACAATTTACTCTCTGTTATCCATTAGGTTCAGGTATATGAACCTCTCGGTTCTCTAATCTTGAACCTGGTATGCCTTGTTGAGGTTCCTCAATAATGGCAGAATTTTTTTAGGCATATAAATCCGTACCAAAAGTTAAGGGAAATACCGCAGTGCATCCACTACTCTAACTGCAGTGATTCCCGAAGCTGTCTGGTTCGGTGTGAGCGGAATATTGATCAGGGAATAAAGACAAACGTCTTAACAATAATTAAGAAAAGGGGGACATGATGTACAAAGACGACAAATCGGTCAAAGGAAAAAGAAAAATTCGGTTTACTATTCAATGGAAAATGGTTTTTGTGGGGTTGGCGGTAGTGGCGGCCTTTCTGGGCCTCATTCTCGGTATTATTTTACCGGGTATGCAGAGCTCACTGATGGCGGAAAAACAGTCCAAGACTAAAGAAGAGGTCCAGACTGCTTATGCGCTTATCGATGCTGCTTACAAGCAGCAGGCGGCAGGGACTTTAANNGGAAAAAGATGCCAAAGCCCTGGCCATGAAAGAAGTCGGCGCTCTTCGCTACGGCGATGACAACTCAGGTTACTTCTGGATCAACGATTCCAAGCCTACCATGATCATGCATCCGATCAAGCCTGAGATGATAGGGATGGATCTTACTACTTATCTGGACCACGAGGGTAAGGCAATGTTCGTAAACATGGTCAATGTTTGTAAAGCCAGCGGGGAAGGCTTTGTCACCTATTCCTGGCAATATGGTTCAGATACAAAGAGATTCGAGCCGAAGACCAGTTTCGTGAAAGAATTTAATACCTGGGGCTGGATTGTCGGTACCGGTATATATACTGTAGATGTTCAAGATCAAATCAACGCCAAGAGAAACCAGTATATGATCATTGGCGCCGTCATGGCGGTCGCTTGCTTCATCTTCGTATTCCTCTTCAGCCGCGTTATCTCCAATAATATTCGCAAGGCTGCCAACATCGCGGAAAAACTGGCCATCGGCGATGCCGATCAGGAATTCCATATTAACGCCAGTGATGAAACCGGTGACATGGGACAATCGCTAAGTAAAGTTGTCCGTTATCTGAAAGAAATGTCTAAGGCTGCGGACAGCATTGCCGAAGGCGACCTGACCATTTCGGTTAAATCCAAATCAGACAAAGACACACTCGGCATTGCTTTTAGCAAGATGGTCACCAATCTCCGCCAGTTGGTCAAGAAAGTGGAAGATAATGCCCTTTCCATGGCTTCAGCCAGTGCAGAACTCACTACCTCGTCAGAACAATCCGGTTCAGCCACCGAGCAGATCGCCGGTGTTAGCCAGCAAATTGCCAAGGGCGCTGAAGAGCAGACCAAGGGTATCGGTGGTGTCAGAACTGCTCTGGATGAACTTTCTAAATCTATCGATATTGTTGCCGATGGCAGTAATCAACAGACTACCGCAGTCGAACAGGCCGCGGATATTGTCAAACAGGTTTCCGGCGCGGCAGAACAGACTGCCAGCAATGCCCAGGAAGCTGCCAATAGCGCGACCAAGGCTGCCGAAGTGGCCCGCCAGGGTTCTAACACCGTTGAAAAGACCATCGAAGGAATCGCCAAGATTCATTCCTCCATGCAGGATGTTTCCCGCACTATTACCGAACTTGGCAAACACTCTGAAGAGATCGGTAACGTAATTGCCGTTATCGATGACATTGCCGCACAGACCAACTTACTTGCTTTGAATGCCGCTATCGAAGCTGCCAGAGCAGGTGAACAGGGTCGAGGTTTTGCCGTGGTTGCCGATGAAGTCAAGAAATTGGCGGAACGCACAGCCAAGGAAACCAAGGAAATTGCTTCCCTGGTCGGCGCTGTACAGAAAGGC
This sequence comes from Dehalococcoidia bacterium, assembly GCA_003153075.1. The sequence continues at coordinate 3,691 of PMBW01000133.1, forward strand.
GTCGGCGAATCTATCAAAGCTTCCAATGACGGCGCGAAACAGGCTGAAGAAGGATCCAAACTGGCCAATGAAGCCGGTTCTGCCCTGAGCCACATCATGGATGCTGTCAATAGCATGGTATCCCAGATTGAACAGATCTCCGCTGCCGCTGAGGAAATGAGCGCATCTGCCAATGAAATGGTTAAGGTCATCGATGGTGTCAGCAGCGTTGCCGCCAGCAACTCCAAGGCCGCCAAACAGATGGCCACCGCCAAGACTCAGGTCAGCGATTCCACCAATGTTGTCGCCGCGACTATCGAAGAGAACAGCGCTGCTACCCAGCAGATGTCTGCCTCCACCGAGCAAATGAGCGCTCAGGTACAGCAGGTTGTCGCTTCATCCAAGGCTACTTCCAAGATGGCGCAGGAACTCCGCCAGGCGATCTCCCTGTTCCGTCTCAATGTGGAAAATACAGGCAAGAATTCGGGCAGAATGGCTGATACACAGGCCGCTGCGTAAGGTCGAAGATACAAATAAAATGGCTGGCGCCGGTTACAAACCGGCGCCGGCCAGCCTTAAAAACAAACCAAGCAAATTGTGGAAAAAGACAATTAGAAGGAGAAACTCCCATGGCTAAAGATGCAATAGTAAATGAAAGACAGGTGGCGCTTTTTGAACTCGGGGGAGAAACCTACGGCCTTGATATCGGTACTGTCCATGAAATTATCCGGATGCAGCCGATCACCCGCGTCCCGAAAGCACCTTTTTACGTTGAAGGAGTGATTAACCTCAGGGGTAAAGTGATCCCGGTCGTCGATATGCGCAAGCGATTCGGACTTGATACTTCGGACCGGACCAAGAATAACCGTATCGTCGTGGTGGCGATCGGCGGCACGACCATCGGCATTATTGTAGACGCCGTCACCGAAGTTCTGCGTATCCCGAATAGCGCCGTTGAAGCGGCTTCCACCATCGTCACCGCCGGTGACACTGACTACCTGCAAGGCATTGCCAAGCTCGAAGACCGTATGGTTATTCTGCTTGACCTTGGTAAGGTTTTATCAAAGGACGGCATGTTCGCTGATATCTCGTCCCCGGGTCCCAAAGCAGAAAAGCACAATCCCGGTTTAGCGCTGGCCGGCAGCAGCGTTGCTTAGATTCCCCGACCAGGGAGTGACCCTCCCTGGTCATTAGCAACTATTTTAGCGCAGTAATTGCGCATTATCATCACGCGGAAACATAAAGTTGATCGGTTACTTAAAAGGAGTACTTCGATGGAATTAGCAGATGGAATTACGCCACAAGATATTAAGCTATTCCTGACAGAGGCTGACGAACAGTTGCAGCTTCTTGATGAAGATATTGTCAAGCTGGAAAGAGAATCAGGCAATGTCAAACTGCTGCAAGAGATCTTTCGCGCCTCGCATACTATCAAAGGCTCCTCGGCAATGATCGGGCATCAGCGCATGTCGCATTTATCGCACGGTATGGAAAATGTCCTCGATAAAGTGCGCAAAGGGACGCTGCCCGTCAGCAGTCTGGTAGTTGATGCCCTCCTGAAGGGATTGGATGGGTTGCGCATATTAAGAGAAGAACTGGTGACCGGGGAAGAAAGCAAAGCGGATATTAATACCGTGCTGCTTGACCTGGAAGCAGCGATTTTGCGCGGCGAAGCCAATCCCGAAGTCACTGCTCAACCTGCGCCAAACCTGACGCTGGATGCTGTTGCTAAAATCAGACTGGAGAGCGCGCAGTGCCGGGGTGAACGCGGTTTTCAAATCAAGGTTCTTGTCAATAAAGAAACTACCTGGGTAGCTGTGCGTTGTTTCCAGATTGTCCAGGAATTATCAAAGATCGGTATTATCCTTACCTCTAACCCTTCGTTACCGGATATCGAAGCCGGAAAAGCCGGCTCTAATATGGAACTGCTGATCACCTCTGCCGGCGATGAGAAATCGATTAAGGAGTCGCTGGTCGATGTTCCTGAGTTGGATAGTGTGACGGTTACACTTGTCTCCGAACAGGCCGCGGCAGTTGAAAAAGTAGAACCTGCGCCTTCGGCAGTTAAGCCCGCGGCGCCCCTGGTTGAAGAAAAACAAACAGTTACAAACGCGGCTCCTATGAATACCGAAAAACCCGCCGGCGCCGAGACCGCATCTATCCGCAAAGATGACATCGCTGTCAAGCAGACTATCAGGGTGGATGTCAGCCGTCTGGATACGCTGATGGAGCAGATCGGCGAATTGGTCATCAATCGCAATCATATCGGTCAGATCAGTAAAACACTGGCGGAGAAGTATCAGGATGATGAAATGATCCGCACGCTTGCTGACAGTGTTTCAGCGACCGGCAAGATTGTGAATATCCTCCAGCAGGATATTATGACCATCCGTATGCTGCCGATTGAACTGGTGTTCAACACCATGCCGCGCATGGTCAGGGACCTGGCACGGAAAATCGGCAAAAAGATCGATTTCATCGTCGAAGGTCAGGAAACTGAGGTTGACAGAAGTGTTATCGAACATCTGCGCGACCCGCTCATCCACCTTTTGCGGAATTCCGTCGATCATGGTATCGAGAGCCCTGAAGAACGTCAGGCCGCGGGCAAGCCGGAAATGGGCACGATCCACCTTTCCGCGCATCATGAACAGGACCATATTGTGATCACTGTATCTGATGACGGTAGAGGTATCGATCCCGAAGCAGTAAAAGCCGCTTCGATCAGAAAGGGTGTGATTTCACCGGAAGCAGCGGCCAGGATGACCGATACTGAATTGATGAATCTGATCATGGCATCGGGTGTTTCCACCGCAAAGACGATCACCGAAGTCTCCGGCCGCGGAGTCGGGCTGGACATTGTGAAGAAAAACATTGAGTTTCTTAACGGCAAGATCACCGTTGAATCCGTAATAGGCAAGGGTTCTACTTTCACGCTCCAGTTGCCGCTTACCCTCGCCATCATTCCTACCCTCCTGGTCTCACTGGGAAAGACTGTTTATGCGATCCCGTTGGCAACAATCGTGGAAGCAATAAAATTAGAATCGAAACAATTTAAAACGGTGAGGGGGAAAGAGGTCACTTTATACAGAAACCGTGTCTTGCCCCTTCTCCGGTTAAACAACATTTTCAAATGGAATTCAACAAATACAGGGACTTCAGTTTTGAATCATATTGTCGTGGTCAAGGCCTGCGAAATGCAGGTGGGTATCATCGTTGACGAATTGATCGGGCAACAGGAAATCGTCGTTAAATCACTTGACCAGTTCATCGGCGGCGCCGATGGTTTAAGCGGCGCCAGCATTCTTGGCGACGGCCAGGTCGTACTCATCCTGGACGTAAATTCATTGGTTAAAAGCACTATTGCCGAATCTCAAAACGGTAAAGAAGATAAAGAACAGAATAGCATGCCTGCATTGGCTGCGGCGAGATAAAGGGCAAAGTGTAGTATAAGGAGGCAACTTCAAACATGGTAGAAAACGTATCCGGAATAACGCTGACCAGCGCCGAACAGATTGATATGTTAAGGGCAGGCGTCAGCAACGCCGTAAGAGGCCTTTCTCAGATGGTAGGCCAGGATATTAAAATTGCCAGTATTAATTTGAACAAGGTTAATGTAAAGGATATTCCTGATCAATTTGGCGGTCCGCAGGAAATGATGGTGGCAGTATACCTGGCCATTTGCGGAAATACCAACGGGCATATGATCGCCATCTATAAACCGCAGACAGCTTTTGACCTGATCGATATGCTATTGGGACAGCCGGTCGGTTCCACTACAGAACTATCGGAAATGGAGCGTTCTGTCCTTGGTGAAGTGGGTAATATCATGGGTTCATTTTTCCTGAACCATCTCTCTAATACCACCGGGAATTCATTGCAGCCTTCGCCGCCCGCTGTTTTGATGGATATGGCCGGTGCGATTCTGGAGGTAGCTACAGTCAGTGTCATGGAACAATGCGATCAGACCTATGTTATCGAAACCGTATTCGAGACAACTAATCGTCAGGTCGCCGGTACCTTTTTAGTGATGCCGGTTCCGGGCATGGACATTTAGTAAATGAAATTAAGTAAATAAATATACAGGAATAAAACACGATGATCGAAACTTTATCTAGAAATGAAGCCGATAACCTGGAATCAGTTCTCGTCGGGTTGGGTGAGTTAAAGGTAACCCATTCACCTTCGGTCATTCTTTCCTGCCTGGGAATCGGCTCTTGTATTGCAGTTTGTATATACGACCGTATTTATAAGGTGGGAGGTATGGCGCATGTTGTCTTGCCTCACTGCGAAGGGAAACCCGGTGATAATCCGGGAAAATATGCAGATACCAGCATCCCGCTCCTGATCAGTGAGGTTGTAAAACAGGGGGGTTTCCGGAACCGTTTGACCGTAAAAATCGCCGGAGGCGCGCAAATGTCGCTGGCTCCCGGTCTTAAAAACACATTCAAAACCGGCGAACGGAATCTGGAGGCGGTAAAGGCCGCTTTTTCCAGGGAAGGAATATCGATAACCGCCGAGGATGTGGGTGGTAATAAGGGACGCACTGTTCGGCTGTATGTTGACTCAGGCAAGGTGACTGTAAGAATATCTGGAGGCGAAGACCGGGAAATATAAATCATTATTTTTACCGGCATCGGTCTTCTTAAAATCAGGGAGGTTAAGTATAAAATGGCAAGGATATTAGTAGTTGATGACGCCATGTTCATGCGTAAAAAATGCTCTCAGCTGTTAATCGAACAGGGGCATCAGGTCGTTGAAGCCGGTAACGGCGCCGAGGCAATCGAACGTTATAAAGAGGCTAGACCTGACGGGGTATTGATGGATATTACCATGCCCGACATGGATGGACTGGAAGCGTTAAAAGTAATGAAAGAATACGACCCCACCGCTAGAATTGCTATGTGTACCGCCATGGGACAGCAAAGCATTGTCATCGAAGCATTGAAATCCGGCGCGATTGATTTCGTTGTCAAACCTTTTGATGCCAACCGTGTCAAAGCTGCTGTTGCCAAGCTCGTTGTTTAAGACGCGCCGATATTAATAGTCGCATGGCAAGAGGAAGTAAATGAGTAATAAAATCAGAGCATTTGTGGTCGATGATTCCGGTTTTGTCGTCGCATCCGTGACGAAGAAACTGCAAACCGACCCTGATATCGAAGTTATTGGTTCGGCCCGTGACGGTAAAGAAGCAATTGAAAAGATCCGGACACTAAAACCGGATGTCATTACCCTGGATGTCGTAATGCCGGTAATGGACGGATTGGCTGTTCTGGAGCAGGTTATGACCTGGCAGCCGACCCCCGTCGTGATGCTCAGCGCGCTTACCAGTGAAGGTGCGGAAACCACGATCAAGGCGCTGGAACTGGGGGCAGTCGATTTCTTCTTAAAGCCTTCGCTTCTCCGTCCCACCGGGAACGATGAGATCGGCGAAACCTTGATCGAAAAAGTGAAGCGGGCCGCTGCCTCGAAATTGAAGCCGTATTCACCTGTTACAAAACCGAAAATTACTGTGCAGGGTAAGGACACCGCGGTTAGAAGTTCCGCGTTTTCCTCGCAGAAGTTCCCTGTGATCGTTATCGGTAGTTCTACCGGCGGTCCCCGCGCGCTGATGCAGGTCATCCCGAATTTACCCAAGGATTTTCCGGCGGCCATATTGATGGTTCAGCACATGCCGCCGTTATTTACCAAATCGCTCGCCGAAAGACTGGCCCAGGCATCTCAGATCAAAGTCCTGGAAGCCGTCAACGGCAGTCAGATCGAACCCGGTCAAGCCTTACTCGCGCCCGGCAGTTATCACATGGTTCCCGTGCGCGGTAACCGCGTGACTTTGAATCAGGAACCTCCGTTGCACGGTGTCCGGCCGGCTATCGATGTAACAATGAAGGCCGCTGTTGAAGTATACCGTGACCTGATGGGTGTGGTTTTAACCGGCATGGGGTCCGACGGCGCCATCGGAGCATCACAGATCAAAGCTGCCGGAGGAAAAGTAATCGTCGAAGATGAGTCTACCTGTGCGGTTTACGGTATGCCGCAGGTGATTGTGAAAGCGGGTAACGCAGACAAGGTGTTGCCTATCCATGAAATTGCGGCCGAGCTGATCCAGATATATTGCGGCAGTCCGCAGCCGGCTTTAAGGAGTTAATACCATGAATGAAATCGAATATGAACACCTCAAGCGGAAAATCCGCCAGTTGATCCAGATTGATTTGAATAATTATAAAGAAAATCAGATGATCCGCCGTCTGGACGGGTTTATTTCCCGCGCCAAGGCGACTGATATCGCTCAATACTGTTCCAAGCTCGATAATGACGCCGTGGAAATTGCCAAATTGCGCAGTTTTATTACGATCAATGTTTCTGAATTCTACCGCGACCAGGTACACTTCGAAACACTGCGGAAAACGGTGCTTCCCGCATTATTGCGAAACAGTCCCAGACTAAATATCTGGAGCGCCGGTTGTTCGGATGGGGAAGAGCCGTATACCATCGCCATGATACTGGATGAACTGACGCCTGGAACAAGACACCGCATCTTCGCCACGGATATCGACAAAGAAAGCTTGGCCAAAGGCAATGCCGGGGGGCCTTATCAGGTCGCGGAAGTCAGGAGTCTACCCCAGGCTTTGCTCATGAAATATTTCTATTTTGGTGAAGACGGCTATACGGTTAATGAAAAAATCCGGGAGCGGATTGTCTTTTCTCAATTGGATCTGACGCGGGACAAGTTCCCCATCGGTTTTGACTTGATCGTTTGCCGTAATGTTACCATTTATTTTTCAAACGAGACCAAGCGGACGCTCAGCCTGAATTTCCAGAATGCGCTCAAAGAAAACGGGATTTTATTCATCGGTGCCACTGAGACTATGCTCGATGCCAGTGAACTTGGCTTCGCGCGTGTGCACCCCTGTTTCTATAAAAAGGTCGCCGCTTCCGCACTCGAACCGCCGAAGGTGTTTTCTTCGGCAAGATAAAAGCATTTAGCGGGAGAAACATATGAGACGTATAACAACGAAATATGCTCAACCGGGTATGATCCTGGGGATGCCGGTCTATGATAATTACGGCAAAGAATTATTGGGCCGGCGTACCAACCTGAATGAACAGCACCTGGCGCTGATGGCCAGGAACAGCATCACCGAAATCCTCATCGAGGACCAGCGCGTGGATGACTTGGTGGTCGCGCCGATGGTTTCTCCGGAAAAAGAAGGGAAACTCGCGGATGCTTTCCGCCAGATGCTGATCAGAACTAAAAACATTCAGACGATCGACCCCTCCTTCCTTTCTGCGGTCAATGTCGCTGTCAACGAGATCGGCCGTAGTCTGACGCTGAGTATCATGGGTGAAATTAACGTCTCCTGCTCTGTTTCCCAATCCGATTATATCTATCTGCATCCGGTCAAATCCGCTATTCTTGCCATGGCATTAGGGTACAGATGGGGCAAGTCTTCCGAAGAGCTGGTCATCCTGGGAATGAGTTCGCTGTTAAAAGACCTTAGCTGCATATTCATGCCGCCGGGTCTGATGACCAAATCAGATCTGACGCCGGAAGAAGCCGCGATGGTCCGGCAGCACCCGGTAAAAAGTTATGAGATGCTTTCCCAATTCAGTGAAATTAAAGATGGCATTGCCAATGTCGTCCTGCAGCACCACGAACAGTGGAACGGCGGCGGTTATCCGCGCGGTTTACAGGGCGATCAGATCTCAAATTACGCTCAAATCATCGCTGCTGCCGATGTCTTTTCCGACCTGCTGGTCGAAGCCCCGGGCAAAGACAAATGCATGTCCCACGAAGCGATCGAATTTATCATGGCCGCCAGCGGCGACCTTTTCGATCCCAAACTGGTGGAGGCTTTTGTCCGTAAAATTCCCGCCTATCCCAATGGGTTGACCGTAAAAATGAACAGCGGGGAAATCGGTATTGTATCTGATCCCAATCTCGGTTTTGTTGCCAGACCGGTTATCAGGGTAACCTATGACCCGGAACACGGGAACCTGAAAAAACCGTATGATATCAATTTGGCAAAATCTGAATATCAGCGGAAGCTGATTAGTAAAGTGCTGGAGTATGACTAGTGGGAAACGATGATGAAAAGGTCCTTTCTCAGGCTGATGTTGATGCTTTGGTAGCATTGGTGCCGGATGCGCCCCGGGCTGCTGCGCCCCCTCCTCCTCCCCCGCCGCCTCCACAAGCTGCGCCGCCTGCGCCGGTGCCTCCTGTGACGGTCAATATTAGAACTGCCCCGGTTGAGCGGCCCGCGCCGCCGGCAGAAACCGCCCGCGCCAATCCTCCGGCTTCTCATGGCTCGAGCGTCGGTTCTGTATCCTTGAGCGAAATACTGGTCTTGAAAAAGACCGTGGATGACCTCAGCAGGCAGGTCAATAAATTTGCCAATACCGCGCAGCGCCTTGATGCGCTGGAAGAAAGGATCGGTGAACTGGCGTTCTCGCTTGAACGTACTTCACATAATGTACAACCGGCCGGTAAGGAAATTACCGCGATCCAAAATGAATTACGGCAATTATCACGGCTATTGGACGACCGTCCGCATGAACTAAAGGACGACTTCTTGTGTGAACATTGCCAGGCGCAAGGCACAATGGCCGTCATGACCAAATGCACATCCTGCGGTCGGGAAGGCTGGTTCGGCTGGTGGCCCCGGAAGAAAAGCCGTTAAAACCACCTCCTATGGCAAAAAATGATTAATTGCTTCCCCCTGTCTCCGAAGGTACGGAGAGGGGGGGAGGTTCTATGTCATACTGAGCCCATCGATTTCCTGTTCCCCGCGATAAAATAGCGAAGTATCCAGTAAACGACCCCGGTTAGTCCTCTTTGAGTCTTAAACGAAATACTTCCTTAGACTTTCTGACTTAGAAGAAAGTCGGAGGTCCCTTTCGACCGCAGTTGAAAGGGATATGGTTACGCAGTCAAAATGTACGCCCCAGCGTGGCCGGAGTCCGCAGACGGAGGTACTTTGCTTCGTAACCAATTCTTCGAAGCAAATGTAGAGAGAGGGTGACCGTGTAGTGCTCCGGTTAGTCCTCTCGCCCCAGCGTGGGAGAGAGCTAGAGAGAGGGAGATTTGTCATTGTTCAAACCGCTCCCAACCCATACTCATTGCTGCATGTATTGATTCCCCCCTAAAGGCTTTCAATTATCCCGGCGAAATCCATGACTAAAAAGTTGACTATACTCAATCATAATCAATTTATTCATTATGTCCAAACCTGCCTTTACTTGTGCTAAAATGTAAGACGAAGGAAGCAAAGAAGTATCGCTCTTATGTTGGTCACCTGGGTGATACGGAGCCAATGGTGAAACCGCCCTGAAAACAGTCGGGTTTAGCATAAAGCTATTGCCTCAGCAAGCATGTTTTAGCTGGACCCGTCAGGAAGTAAACATGAAATTATGGTTTCAACGGATCAGCATTCCTGTCCTGAATGAGTCGATGATAAAACAGGGAACACCCGCTCATTCCTCAGGGGAAAATCCAACTGCCAAAGGCGCCCGCGGATTGCAACAGGTTATTTTTCTCTTTTGTGCCTTGGAAATGCTGGACGCATTGATCACCTATTTCGCGGTTAACTTGGGGTTGGTCTGGGAGGGCAATCACCTTGTCGCCCAAATAGCGGGCAGCTGGACATTCATCCTGTTAAAATTCACCGGCGCGGTTTTATCCGGGCTGGTTCTGCAAAGATTACATGCGCATTTCCCCAAACTGTCGCTTGCGGCTGCGGTCAGTATCGCGGTATTTTACGGATTGGTGCTTGCCTGGAACGCCGATATGATCATCCGTGTTTTACTCTCCCGCTAGAACACCGGGCTAAAATCAAAGTTTATTGCATTTTTATATTTTGTATTTGTTTGGATTTTGATATTTGGAATTTCGAATTCCTGTCTTAATGATCTATCCAGTACAGAATTTTAACGTTTACCCCCGGGTCCTTATCAGCTATGTACGGATGAAAAATATAGTATCCGTCAACCCACTTCTGTTCGTCCGGTTTCATTACCACGCTGCCTGACCTGTTCAGCTGGTCGCATGGTTTATCGGTTGTCAACGCAATAAATCCGCCCGTTGCCTTTACTCCCATATATTGTCCGTCCGGCGTGTTGACCGCCATCCGGATGTGTTCTCCCACACCGGATACGGTCCAGACGAGATGAATAGTATCCTCGGCAGCTAAATAAATGGGTAAAGTATATTCAGCATATGTCTGCGGCGCCGTAATTAACAGCGGAAAAGTCGTCTGGGCAAGTGTCGGCGTGACGGTAGTCTTTGGGGTAGTCGGCATCGTTGTCGTTGCAACCGTTGGTTTAGGGGCAGTCGGTGCGGTTATCGCCACAGCGGCGGATTTTGGCGTAGTTTTAGTAGTCGTTTTAGCCCCGCAACTTGCAGCAGACATCGCTAAAGCGGGCAATGCAAGCAAAATAAGCGTTAACGCAAACCTGTTCGCCGCTTTCTTCGGAGCGAAGTTATTGTCGTTTCGTCTGCATGCTCTCTTTATTAATGACATCAACGCGTATCCCACGTTCATCAGCTCCTGTTTCGTTTTAATAGAGCGACAAGATCCTGCCCGTCTTTGATCAAATTATTAACCTCGACTTCTTTCAGATCCTTGGCAAGCTTGGTCGCCTCGCTGTCATCCACTGCTTCTTTTGAAAACATCTTGGACATGTCATCCAGCGATGACTTCGGTTCCGGTTTTTTAACGCTGGCGGTAACGGTCGCGGCCGGTTTGGCGGCTTCTGCTGTTGTCTTTGGTTTTTCTACAACGGGACTGCTTCCCGGTTTTGTGTTATTATTATCCATTTTCACTTCTGGCTCCTTTTTCACTGTTTCGGCAGTGCCGGGTTTTTTCTCATTGGCCGCAGCATTATTGCTTAACGGTTTAGGCGGTATTATACCTGCTGCCGGTTTCACTGCATTCGCAGGGGCCGCAGCTGGCGCCGCTTTTACTGGGTCGGCCGGTTTGGCTGCTTTCGGTGCTTCATTTTTAACGGCTGGCGGCGGGGGCGTGATGTTGGCTGTCTTTACCTCTGTAACAGGTTTCACCACCGGTTGCGGTTTGACGGTTGAAGGAGCCTGTGGTGGAGGAGTTACCGCCTTGGGTGCAGGCATAACCGCCTCTTTGTTCCCTGCAGCTGCTTGTTCCGCTGTTATTCCTGATTTGTCCTTACCGAACCGGAATTTGAATAATTTCATTTCTTTCCTTTCCGGTTTGGTGTTTTCACCGGCCGGTTGATTTTCCTTGACCTTCTTTACGAACCTCTTTTTCTCCTTGACCGGTTTGATATAATTTTCCGTTTTTGCTTTAATAAACGGCATTTTAATAACTTTTTTGGATTTGGGTTGCTTTATTTCAATCAGTTGTGCTTCCGTCGTATTTGTTGTCTCTGTCGCCGGTTCCTCTTCCCCGGTTTTTTTAGTGGATCCCGTGTGTGTTAATGGCTCTCTGACGAAATATATTATAGTCAAGACCAGCACGGTGCCGGCCAGGAGCAATATGCCTATGTATAGTAAAATTGCTATCATGTTTTCGCTCATTGTTTTAGCTCCTCCTTTTCCGGTTACTTAAACGTGGTAAACATCATGTTCACTACCGGAGGCACTCCTATCATAATTATTCCGGATATCGCGCTGGTTATTGCCAGGTAGAAGGTAAGTTTGGCGGTATGTCCGCCGCTTACTGCGAAAATCGCAAATGCGTTGGCAATTGTCAGGATGATCGTGATCAATATGATCATGAAGTGCAATAACTGGATTTCAGCGCCGTTCTGGGAAAAGAACCCGGATGAAGCCAAACCCAGCGATTGCATTGTAGAACTGCTGTTCGCCGGAATAATTTTTTGCACCAGTGTGGAAAATGAGAGGAAGACCTCGTATACAAATATGGATAAAGTGACCAGCACTGCGTGCATTGCTACTGTCAGCCAGGTAAACCCTAAGGAAATCTGTGTTCGCTGTGAACGCAGCAAGGAAATTTTCATCGCGAAGGCGCTTGCTTCGTTCCCTACTTTTTGGGCGTCTCCGCCTAAAGAAATGCCGTCCCAGAACATCCGCACGGTGCGGTTAACCAGCTCTGAACCGGATTCACCCACAAATCTATCCCAGCAGAGATTCGGGCTTACTCCAGCCTCCAGTCGCGTGAAGAGCAATTTCACATCCTCGGTGAGGATACCCAGGGAACGGAAATCCAGACGCCCCATAGCTTCGGCTGCAGTGGCGCCGATGGCCGCCATCGTGCCGCCGAGTGAACGCAGAAATGCGGATACATCGGTATCCCGCAATGTGATCTTTTTATCATCGGTTGTTGCAACGATTCCTATCGGGAAAAGAAAAGCGCTGACGGTGAGCATCATGTAACCCAGGTCTACTTTCATCACCATCATTATCAATAGCACAACTATGCCGGATGGTATTAAAATTCTGGATAAATACTTCACCATATTTTGTTCATGCGAACGGTAAGGTAAGGCGTGATTAATTGTCTCGCGGGGAGCGGATTTGTATAAAAACCATGCTCCGAAAATGGTGGCCAGAATTGTGATGGCGGAAATGGATATAATAAAGCCCACGCTCACGCTGCCGATCATCATCGTCACCACAGACATGACTGTGACCAGGGCGGAAGTCAGGATCAGAGATACATAGGCATCGGCCCACTTCTTTAAAAGGTCGATTTTCCTTTCATAAATACTGGTGTATGATTCGGACAGAATGTATGATTCCCGCGAAAGGAATGCGGATACATCTTCGCCGGACGCCAGGGCATTTGAAAGACGTAATAAAAGCGCCTTGATCTCCGGTATTTTTATTTTCTCACCGACGATACGGCATGCCTGCGCGTAATCATGGTTGAACATCTTCGCCACAAAATCAACTCTTCGGAAATATTTCGTAGCAATGTACGGTAATTTTGCCGAATAAAAGAAAAGGCCGCTGCGCGATATTCCTGATGAGGATATCGAAGCCATATAAGCCAATTGCGAAAAGAAATCGATATCGGCTAATTGATTATCGAAAGCCGCTTCACCGGCTTTTTTCTTTTGCTCTTTTTCTTTCCCTCTTAGGAACATTGTCAGCAGTCCCATTAGAATAACCCCTCTTGTTGTGCCTTGCTGAGCACGTCTAGTACTTCGTAGAAGCCTTTGACGCCTCTATCTTTATGCAGTTTTTGCAGGATGATCGCTCTTCTTTCTACCTCGGCATAAACACGCTGTTTTTTATGCGGGGGTATACCCAGTTTCGGTGCGATTATTTCTTCCAGAACATAGCTGCTCATGTAGCCCGTAAATTCAAAGACATCGGTTTCCTGGTTCCANNATCCGCCGGCCCTGTTTCCCGTTGGGTAATTTCACCTGGCTGGTGAGAATAACGACATTCAGGTTGTCCACATAGTTTTTCGGCACCAGAATAGGGTCGCCGGTTAAACGCTGGATCAGTTTTTCGATCGATGCGGCGTGGAACGTAGCCATGACAGAGTGTCCGGTCTGCATAGCCTGAAACGCCACATTTCCTTCTTTACCCCTGATTTCACCGATCATCAATTCGTCCGGTCTTTGCCGCAAGGCGGCTTTCAGCAGGTCGAACATGGTGATGGCGCCGCCGTTGTCTTCCACTTTGCTGGATTGTACCACTTCCCTTATCCAGTTCTGGTGCGGTACCTGCAGTTCCGGTGTGTCTTCGATCGTGATAATTTTTGCCA
>PMBW01000133.1:17383-17628 GCA_003153075.1 Dehalococcoidia bacterium
AACATCTGGTAGTTGAAAGTGCCGAACTCCAGCACCTCGAAAACCGAAAGGGGGACTTCTGCGAATTTACGGATACTGAAATTGGAACCTCTTTTTGAAACTTCACGCCCGTAAACGATATTGATACGCGAACCGTCCGGCAGCGTGGCATCCGAAATCGGCGCTTTAAACGTGACCGGTTTCTTTACCCGGTCGCCCAGCCATAATACGAATTCATCCAGATCGTCCAGCGTTACGAAAGTGAC
>PMBW01000112.1:0-13379 GCA_003153075.1 Dehalococcoidia bacterium
AAATATTTGACTAAATATTGCCAGACCCACAAGAGAAACAGCCCCAGCAAGCATACCAAATAATACCCCAAAACCGAAGCTCGCTGTCCATTTCCGTCTATCCATGAACTTAAGGTACCACATAGATACACAAAAACATGCAAGAAATCCCAAAATGACTCCCATAATTGTTTCTGCAGAAGTGTAATAAGATAAACCGCTGCCGATGTCCCAATCCATAATAGGGACGGCAACAAGACCGTTAAGTAGAGCACCTATGATACCTACAAACAGACTGCCTAATATGGTTCTTTTCGTCCAGGCCATCGAATTTAGGCCTCCACTTATTTTGGATTATAAAGAAGTCCTTTATACGGCAATTCTAGCATCTGCCAGTTGCCTCAAATTGTAAACTGCCAAATCAATAATGTCAATAGTGATTTGATTTAGTGATGATAGGTATTCAACAGTACTAGAAGTATGGGCCAATGGTTAAACAGGCTTTAGGGCAATTGTGGCAGATCTGGCGGCCTATATTTGACGTCATTAGGAATAATCTACTGTTTAGCCATGAGTATTTACCATGGAGGAATCACCATAAACGAAATTATCGAAACTAGCCCCCACACCGCTGTCATCACCCATCCAAAAGTTAACAAGTCCTTAGATTTTTGAGGGCTGTTCTGTTCAAGTATCATCCAACCTATGATTCCACCTATGATAAATAAGAATAATGGCAATAACCACCAGACCCAAAACATTTTCTCTAAGTCCTTTAATTGCCCTAACAATTGGGTTGCGTCGCCATCATCACTAACCTTTTTTTTTAACTTGATGCACGTCTTTAAATAAATGTCTTGATTATTGATTTTGCCCTCTGAAAGAATTTGTCGAGCAGTTGTCTTTGCTTGTAATAAAGCAGGATCTATTTCGAACTCAGCCACAGATTTACCACAATGAGGACATACCGAAGGATTACCCCAAATCGGCTTGTTACAATGGGGACAAAGGCTTTGCTTCGCAGTTTCGACTGACATTTTCGCCTCCTCAATGCCCTGTACTTGAGAAGTTTAAATCGCCTCCATACTAACAGTCACCATTGATTATTGTCAAGTAGCAGGATGAATAAATTATAGCTCTTGGATTGATTTACAGTTTGCTTCTAGATTGCCGCGTCCTTCTATGGTGGTTAAGGCGCGGACTCGCAAAGACAACAGGGGGGGATGAGAACCGGATCCCGATCCCAAATCAAGTATAGGGACAAGCTTTCATCGGGATGGAAAACCGGGCGGTCGGGTTTAAAAGCGGAAATAGTTTAGTAAATTTGAATTTTTTACTTTGGATTTGTTTCGGATTTAGGGTTTTGAGCTTTGAAATGTGGTGGTAGCGGGTGGAATCGAACCGCCGACCGGAGGCTTATGAGTCCTCTGCTCTACCTACTGAGCTACGCTACCAATCATTGAAAATATACCATAATTACACTCTAAAGGTCAATTTAGCGGTGCGCTCACTCCTCCAGCTCATAATTAGATCGTTAACTCTAGATATCCCCTCACTCCCGTCTCTCCCGAGGCAAGCCTGGGAGAGAAGAGTCGCTTGATTCCCCTACTTAAATACTTGCTTGACTATCAAATTTTTCCTTGATTATTGCCGAAGGTTGGCGCTTGAATTTTTTTTCCCGTTGAACCCTATATAATAGTACTGACTGACAACCGAAGGAGTATAGAAATGGCAAATTCAATTAAAGGCACCAAAACCGAGAAAAACCTGCTGGCCGCTTTCGCCGGGGAATCCCAGGCAAGGAACCGCTACACCTATTTCGCCAGCGCTGCCCGCAAGGAAGGATTCGAGCAGATCGCGAACATCTTCGCGGAGACCGCCGATAATGAAAAGGAGCACGCCAAGGTCTTTTTCAATTACCTGGAAGGCGGCGATGTGGAGATCCTCGCGGCCTATCCCGCCGGGATGATCAAGGATACTAAAACCAACCTGGAAGGGGCTGCCAAAGGCGAAAATATGGAATGGACAGCGATATACGCCAATTTCGCTAAAATCGCCGCAGAAGAGGGCTTTCCGGAGATCGCGCGGTCGTTCGAACAGATCTCGAAGGTGGAAAAATTCCACGAATCACGTTACCGCAAGTTGATCGCGAATATCGCCAACGGTGAGGTTTTCAAGAAGAAAGCAGTCGTGAAATGGCATTGCGCTAATTGCGGCTATGTGTTTGAAGGGACCGAACCGCCGAAGGAATGCCCGGCCTGCAAGCATCCGCAGAGCTACTATGAAGTGCTGGCGGAGAATTACTAACAAGCGTTCAGTAAGTTTTGACTGAATATATCCCTTTCAACTGCGGTCGAAAAGGACCTACGGAAATATTTCGTCTGCGGACTCAATAATGAGTTTTGAGTTAAGGGCATGCCGAGAAACTATCCTATCGAATTTAACAACTGCCGGTACACCTTCTCGGTGACCGGAGTGGCGACGCCGAGGGCCGCGCCCTGCCGGATGATCGTGCCGCCGAACAGATCGCCTTCATTGAACTGGCTGCCGTTTTCGATGTCCCGCTGAAATGATGTCCGTGCGTCGGAGGGAAAATTGGCGGCTTTTTGAAGTGATTTCCCGACGACATCATTTGGCAGATTAATAGTTTTCATTTTGGAGATGCCATAAATTTCGGACATGATGCCGCTAACCAGATTGCGGTGTTCAGGGTTTTGCATTAACGTTCCGAGTCCTTCGCCGTAGAGCGCGGTCACCAGTCCGAACGCCGAGATGAACATGTATTTCTCCCAGATCCTGGGCAGCGGGTCTTCGTACCATTCATATTTTAGCCCGGTTTTTTGGAAAAAGGCTTTGACGTTATCGCCGGTATACTCAGGGTGTTTTTGGTCCGGGCCAAAGATAATGACGCCGTTGCCCCCGCTCTGATCGATCACGCCCGGGCTTTCGATGTGCGTCCCCAAATAGATACACGCGGGAAGGACAATACCCGTATCCAGCACCGACCTGATCCTTTCGACAATATCGACGCCATTTAATAACGGGATAATCACCGTGTTCTCATGGGCAACATTTTTAATGGCAGCCGCGGCTTGAGGTAGATCATAGCCTTTTACGCACAACAATATTAAATCCGGCGACGGAATTTCGCCTATATTATCAGTGGCCAGAGTAGGCCTGACAGAAATGGTGCGTTCGGGGGTTTTCACAATGATGCCGTGCTGTTGGATCGCTTTAAGGTGCTCGCCGCGGGCAATGAAATACACTTCGGCTGCGGTCTCAGCAATTTTCGCGCCAAAGTAGCCGCCGACGCCGCCGGCGCCGTAAATACAAACTCGTTTGATTTCGTGTAAATTATTGTCCATTTTGTGCCTACTTTGGAATATTTATTGCTAATTCCACCTGACGATCTGTCCCCAATGAAACTGAGGGATTATAGCTTGTAAATTCATTCGAAAACATTGTAAAACTATTTTTATGGATTCCTCCCTCACTTCCTTTTGGAAAATAATAGAAGTGTGGGATCGTTGACGATCAGGTCGGGAATGACAAGCGGTTTTTCCATAAAACAGACGGTGAAGGGCAGATGCGCGAATTTTGTCAGGGCGGTCTCATGGAAACCTTTCGATATGTACCACTGCTTTAATACGGTGTGCTCGTTGATAATGCCGATGGAAATGGTTTTGCCTTTGGCATTTTTCACGAAATCATCGACGAAGGCGCAGAGCTCGCTGCCGTAACCTTTATGCCGATGGTCGGGCAGCACAGCTAATTTTTCGAGATTAAAGACTTTACCCTTTTTCTTTTCCACAGCGACAAAGCCGACCTGAGCGCCTTCGGTAAATATCCCAAATAACTTGAGTCCTTTTCTTTTCATCTCACTCAGCTGTTTAAGTGTGACAAAGGAGGGATGGGTGGGACAATTCTCTTTAGTCAATTTAAATTCAGCGGCGACAGTAGCGAATGAATCCGCGATGATTTTGACGCTATTTTCGAGTTCCATTTCGGTGGTTAGTTCTTTTATTTCTGACATATTTTATTCCTTTACCATTTATCGGTAGACAAACTTACAATTGTTAATTTGGGTTTTCAACTCTCTCCCAACATCTCCCAATTGTGAAGAGAGCCAGGTGCAGGAATATTTTCATCACCTGCTTATTAATACTCCGGCCAAGTTTTCCCGTCCTTACTTAATCCTTCTTCGGCCATTGCTTTCTCTTCTACCGGATCCAGTTTAGCGCATTCTCGCGCCAGGCGCGCAAGACGTATGTGAGTCAACTTTTTTTGTAAAACAACAGGCTTCTTTTCTTTATTCATTTATTTCAGCCTAAATGTTCTTTTAATCTATCGACGAGTTCCGGTGTCAGGCCGGGCACGGTGAGCAGCGCTTCGACAGAGGCTTCTTTGATCCCTTTGACCGTGCCGAATTGTTTGAGCAGCGCGCGCTTGCGCCTGGGGCCGATGCCGGAAATATTATCCAACGAAGAGGTAAACGTTTTCTTCTTGTGCACCTTCGTAAAATAGGCCACGGCAAAGCGGTGGGATTCATCACGAACACGCTGGAGCAGTTGCAGCGCGGGAGAATTGCGCGGCAGGACGATCGGGGAGCTGCGGCCGGGGATAAATATTTCTTCATTCTCCTTAGCCAGACTGGCTAGCGGCAGCGCATCGGCACCGGCTTCTTTCATTGCCGTGTGCGCCGAGTGTAATTGCCCCTTGCCGCCGTCAATCAAAACCAGGTCGGGCAAAATTCCCCAGGTTTCATTTTTATCTGCGTCAGCTTGATTACCGTTCATCCGCTTAAAACGCCGGCCGAGGACTTCGTGCAACATGGCGAAATCATTGGCCTCCGGCACGGTTTTAATGCGGAAACGCCGGTAGTGCGACGGCTTGGCGCGGCCGTGCTCAAACACAACCATGCTGCCGACCGCTTCCTTGCCCTGGATATTTGAAATATCATAGCCTTCGACACGTTCGGGGAGACGCGGTAATCCCAGCTTTTCCTGCAATTCCTGCAAGGCGGCTTCCATGACTGCCGGAGCGGCAAATTGTTTGACTTTCATCTGTTTCAAGCCCTGCTCGGCATTCTGTATGACAATCTGAATCAGTTCTTTCTTGCTGCCCTGTCTGGGGACGGAAATCTCCACCTTGCCGTTTCTTTTTTGTTTAAGCCAATCCCTGATGGCATCCTTGTCATCGATGGGGTGCTGCAATAACAGCAGCGGCGGGATGTAAGAAGCCGAGGCGTAATACTGCTTGACGAAACTGGTCATGATCTCTTTCGGTGCTTCGGCATTAGCTCCGGTCAAGACAAAGTTTTCACGGCCGATGAGCTTGCCGCCGCGAACAAAGAACACCATGACATAGGCCTGGTCTTTATCAGTGACGAAAGCCACCGCGTCTTCATCCCCGCTGACTTTGGCAGCGATTTTCTGGCCTTCGATGACGTTTTTAATGGCGCCAATGCGGTCGCGCAGCTGGGCGGCCCTTTCAAAATCCAGATTATCGGAGTAAGACTTCATCTGTTGTTCGAATTCGCGGACGACCTTATCCCGTTTCCCTTCCAGAAAGAGCACGATCTGTTTGACGGCTTCTGTGTATTCCTCTTTGCTGACATAGCCGGTACAGGGGGCCAGACAATGGCCGAGGTGATATTTGAGACAGGGGCGTTTATCCATGCCCGTGATCGGTTTATCGCAGGAACGGAAGCGGAAGATACTCTCCAGTACTTTCAGGGTTTGTTTTACCGACCAGGGACTGGTAAAAGGCCCGAAATAGCGGGCGCCGTCATCTTTCATCTCGCGGGAAAAGCAGACTGTCGGCCAGTCGTCATTGAGGTTGATGCGGATATAAGGATAGCCCTTATCGTCTTTGAGGCGGATATTGAAGTAAGGCCGGTACCGCTTGATGAGGTTGTTTTCCAGTATGAGGGCTTCATACTCCGAATTGGTAATAAAAAATTCCAGCTCTTTGGCTTCTTCCACCTGCTGCTGGGTCTTGGGCATGAGTTTGGCCGAAGGCTGAAAATAGGAGCGCACCCGGTTGCTCAGGTTGCCCGCTTTGCCGACATAGATGATCTTCCCGCCGGCATCCTTCATTAAGTAGACACCCGGGTTGGCGGGCAACTGTTTCAACTGTTCGTTTATCAGGTTACCTGTCACCGCTGTCTCCGGGATATCAATTGTCTGGATCAAACGCTAGTCGACGTCTTTCTGCAGATTAGTCAGGAAATCGGCATTGGTCTTGGACTTGCGCAGTCTTTCCAGCACTCTTTCGGTAGCTTCAACGAAGTTGGCGGAGTCAGATGAGATCATCGCAGCCATACGGCGCAGGAGCCAGACCTGTTTGAGCGTCGATTCATTCAGCAATAACTCTTCATGCCTGGTGCCGCTGGGCTCAATATCGATAGCAGGATAGACACGGCGCTGCGCAAGACGGCGGTCAAGATGGACTTCCATGTTGCCGGTGCCTTTAAACTCTTCATAAATCAGGTCATCCATACGGCTACCGGTATCTACCAGACAGGTTGCCAGGATGGTCAGGCTGCCGCCTTCAGAGGTGTTACGGGCCGCACCGAAGAAACGCTTGGCCGGATGCAGCGCCGAAGGGTCAATACCGCCGGAGAGGGTTCTGCCGCTGGAAGGCATCGCCAGGTTGTAAGCGCGTGTGAGACGGGTGATACCGTCCAACAGGATAACTACATCCATACCGCTTTCGACGATACGCTTGGCTCTTTCCAGCGCTAATTCTGCCACGCGGGTGTGATTCTCTACAGGTTCATCAAAGGTAGCCGCGACGACTTCGCCTTTAACGGAACGCCGCATATCGGTAACCTCTTCAGGACGCTCACCGATAAGACAAACCATCAGGTGGATATCGTCGTAATTTGTGGTGATCGCATTGGCAATGGCTTTCAGCAGCATTGTTTTACCGGCTTTCGGCGGCGAAACAATCAAACCGCGCTGGCCGCGGCCAACCGGGGCAATCAGATTTAGCAGACGGGTGGAAAGCCCATTGGAGGCAACTTCGAGATTAATTAATCGATCGGGGTAGGTAGGAGTAAGGGAGGTAAAATAGGGACGGCTCTTTGCCAATTCCGCGTTGAGGTCATTAACCGCTTCGATTCTGAGCAAACTGATGTATTTTTCCCCGGCGCGCGCCGGCCTACCCTGGCCGGTCACTTTATCGCCGTTGCGCAAGCCGAAACGCCTGATCTGCGATTGCGAAACATAGATATCGGATTGGCTGGGCAGCAGGCTGATCTGCCGCAGGAAGCCGTAGCCGTCGGTCATGATTTCCAGCACGCCGGTCGAGAAAATGTTGCCCTGTTGTTCGGCATCTGCCTGTAATAAACGCCTGATCAGTTCAGGCTTTTCCAGGCTCGCACAATCAGGCAGTTCCATCTCCTTGACGATGTCAAGCAGCTCCTCTTTTGTTTTATTCTCTAATTGGCTAATATCCATCTCCAGACCTCCCGGCGATCCCCGTTGTTTGTATCATATTATTCAAGATTAAAACTTCTATATTCATTTTGTTTGTTTTAAGGTACCAAACCAAGACTTATGTAAAACAGCACGGTTTAAAGTGCTTACGAATTAAGTCTGTTGTACCTTTTATGGGCGTTCCAATACTCACAGCTGAAAAACTCTTTCCAACCATTGAGAGCAGGGTAAGCCGATATCAGTAAGCAAATGGTTAACCATCTGCAAATAGTCACCGTAAGGAATCATTACAATATGTGCTCCCGCTTTCGCGGCGGTAAGACATTGGGGAAGGTATACCCCCGGTGCAGACGACCGGTGTGAGTAACTTATATTTATCATACTCTTCCACGATTAATTTTTCAACCCCATGTCAACTGTTTATGCGAAAAAAGTATAGGAATTCCGTACAAACTGCGAATTATTCAGTACAGTAATTCGGAGATATTATTGATAATTCTATCCGGTTTCACACCCGAGCCTGCCGGCAATCCTGTTTTCCCATAATCGTGCCAGATAGAAAATATTCCGGCTGACTGCGCCCCGACGATATCCCGCTCCAAGTCGTCCCCGATCATCCAAGCCTGATCAGGACTTACATCCAATTTTTCCAGCGCCCTTTCAAAAAAGCGCCGGTCCGGTTTACCGAATCCCAATTCGCCTTCGATCAAACAGGTAGGAAAATATCGGGCAAGTCCGAATCGATTAATTTTAACCCGCTGAGACTCAGCGGCGCCGTTGGTTAACAAAGCCAATTTCACTTTTTTCTTCACCAGCTCTTTGAGGGTTTTCTCAGCATCGGGGAAAAAATCCAGCGCCTTGTCTAATATATCGGCGTAATTGGCGGCAATCCGATTTGCGGCAGTATCATCGTCAGAACCGACTTTCTCCAGCGCCATCTTCACGATAGCGGTCCTGGCACGGTGCAGATCCAGCCTTCCAAGCCGATGACGTTCCGCGTCACTCCAGTACCAGTTTCTGACGATATTAAGTTGGTTGAGCAATTCTTCTGTCCGGTAAGGTTGAGGTAGTTGCAAGGCCAGGTCACAGGCTTCTTTCCAGGCAGACTCTGCGGTCACAGCGACAAACAAGAGGGTATCATCCATATCGAAGAAAATCGCTTCCGGTAACATGTCAGTTCGTTAACGGGAGAGCCGGTTGCGCGCCTTCGCGGAGGATATCTTTGGCGGCGCCAATGAAATCACGGAAGAGCGGATGCGGCCGGTTTGGACGGGAACCGAATTCAGGATGGAATTGGCAGCCAACCATCCACGGGTTGTCTTTTACTTCGCAAATCTCCACCAGACGTTCGTCCGGGGACAGTCCGCTTAAAACCAGACCCTTTTCTTGCAAAGCTTGCCGGAAATCGTTGTTATATTCAAAGCGGTGGCGGTGCCGTTCCTGGATCATAACCGTTTCCTGCTGATAAGCTTTGGCAGCATGGGTGCCGGGTATCAGTTTACAAGGGTAATTACCTAGCCGCATGGTATGGCCTTTGCTGGCAATGTTCTTCTGATCAGGCATCAGGTCAATAACCGGATAGGTCGGGTCGGGGTCAAACTCAGTCGAATTAACACTGGTAGATTTAAATACATCACGCGCGAACTCGATCACCATGACCTGCATCCCCAGGCAAAGACCCAGATAAGGGATTTTATTCATCCGCGCATACCTGGCTGTTTTTATCATTCCCTCGATGCCGCGGTTACCAAAACCACCGGGTACGACAATACCCTGCGCTGTCCGCAAACAGGAATCGATATCATCCATTTTTTCCAGCTGTTCGGCGGGTACCCATGTGAGCTTCAGATCGCGGTCGTGGAAAAGAGCAGCGTGCTTTAAAGCTTCGCGTACGGAATAGTAAGAATCTTCCAGCTCTACATATTTGCCGACGAGACAAATATTCACCGGTTTATGGGGTTCTTTCAAACGGGTGACCATATTGCGCCACTCGCTGAGATCTTCGCCTTTAGCGTTCAGCGATAACCTTTCCGCGATCAGGTTCCCCATGCCATGCTCTTCAAGTACCAGCGGCACTTCATAGACAGTCGAAACGGTAACCAGTGGAATAACGGCTTCTTTATCAACATCGCAAAAAAGCGAAATCTTATCTCTCAGATTATCGGCAATGGGATAATCACTGCGGCAGATAATGATATCCGGCTGGATACCGATTCTGCGTAATTCGTTAACGCTGTGCTGGGTGGGCTTGGTTTTCAGTTCCTGTGTCGAACCCAGATAAGGCAAGAGCGTGACATGAATGTACAGGACATTATCCCTTCCGGCATCCTTCCTCATCTGGCGGATAGCTTCCAGGAAAGGTAGACCTTCGATGTCGCCCACGGTGCCGCCGACTTCGATCAGAATAACATCTGCCTTCGATTTTTCGGCCAGGCGTTTGAACCGGTTCTTGATCTCATTGGTGACATGGGGAACAACCTGGATCGTGCCGCCGAGAAAATCGCCGCGCCGTTCTTTGGCGATAACAGAACTGTAGATTTGTCCGGAAGTGATATTCGAGTCCTGCGTTAAACTGATATCGATAAAACGTTCGTAGTTCCCCAGATCAAGATCGGTTTCCGCGCCGTCCTGTGTGACAAAAACTTCACCGTGCTGATAAGGGGACATCGTACCGGGGTCAACATTCAGATAGGGGTCTAGTTTCTGGACGGAAACGCTGATGCCGCGGCTCTTCAGTATGGTTCCAATTGAAGCGACAGCAATGCCTTTACCTACTGAACTAACAACACCACCGGTTACAAACACGTATTTTGACATAAAGGAATATCACAAACTCTTTGGCTAGAAATGATTAAGCGTTGGATTAACACTGCGGCAAAATAATTACGTTATATTAGTAACATATATCCGGGAGGCTTGTCAAGTATTTTTGAATAGCAGCGAGCGTTTTTCACGTTCGTTATTTAAATATTTAAAGAATTCTCAGCCTGTTACAGGATGTAAATATACCATGCGTTTCTGTAAATATGGTTCTTAAAAACATTGATGTAACGGCTTGTTTTATTGTTTGACAGCGGTATTAACATGGTATATCATCAAAATCAAAATCGACCCGGTAATTCAGAAAACAATACGTTAGCAGGATACACATCGGAGATATTAGCAGTTAAAAAATAGGAGGAAAGCATGAAACGAACGCTAAAAGTTTGTTTGATATCAGGCATTATCCTCTTGTTGCTGGCTCCTGATTTTGTGCGCGCCCAGGACACTACCACAAAATCGCCTGAAGACTGGCTGAATGACCAGGAGAAGGGGTATGTGCAGGCGATCCAAAAAGCCGATGCAGCCGTCCGCGGGTTAACCTTCAATATCATGCTTGAATTATACAATCCGAAAGATATGTCCAGCGGGTTTTACTCCACACTCAGAGCAGATTGGACATCTCTAAACAGCGCGTTAAATGGATTAGCCATCGCGGCCCCTGATGATGAATTCGCAGACATAGCAGCCGATTACAGCAAATTGTCACAGGATAAACTGCCCTATCCTTTCATCCTGCCTGGTGAC
Organism: Dehalococcoidia bacterium; assembly: GCA_003153075.1. The sequence goes on from PMBW01000112.1 coordinate 10,989, forward strand.
GTAGCTTTTGCAAATCCGTATTTTTTAGTTATGATCGCGCGTATGTTTGATCAGGGACAAACGGAAATTGATGAACTCAATGGCGAACTTGACGCCCAGATGGGCAAGGTAAATGCCAAGGTCGCCGAAATCGCTAAAAAAATGGAATTAGCTTCGAAAGTGATAGGCAACATTTTTGATTCGTGCTCCAGCGCTCCGGCCGAACGCTGACCGGCGGTCAGAGAATCCTGCTGTTCAGGAGTGAAAAAATGAATAGTAAGACTTCATTCCCTCAAACAGTGTTTAGCTCACCATTACGTATCATCACAGCCATCTGCGGACTTCTGCTTGTGATCAGCATTTTTCTGCCGTGGATGTCTCCTTCTGCCAAATTGGGGGTGCATGTTGCCAGCGTATCGGGGATGAACGTTAACGGCGCCATCGGCGCTGCCGGGATCATCGGCGGGATCCTCGCCTTAGCTGTCACGCTGTTGCCATCCAAAGCAGGCAGAGGCTCGCTTTTTATTGTTATGGGATTGGCCGTTATTGCGGTACTGGCAGCCATGCTGATAACGCACAAGCTTCCATTGCTGTCATCTGTGGTGAGGTCCTTCGTAAATATCGGGCCGGGTGTCTTTATCTTCGGCGTATGCGGAGCGCTGATTTTCCTGGTCGGAATCATTGAGTTACCGAAAAAAACGGCTAAGGCTAAAAACAAACTCACCGCGCAACCGGCAGCCGCCGCAAACTCTCAAACTGTCCATCCGCCGGCAGCAGCAGTCGATCAATTTTGTTCAAACTGCGGGGCTAGCCTGGAGACAAATGCTGTTTTTTGCGCTAACTGCGGCAACCCGGTGCCCGCATTCGTTACGCCGATTCTACCGAAGTCACCGCCGGTGAAAACAGCCAGGCATGTATCCGCGGCCTGGTGGCTGCTGCCCTTGTTCCTGGGTATGTTGGGAGGACTGATCGCCTTCCTGGCGGTCATGAAAAGGAACGTCCGGACAGGCATTAACCTGTTTCTCTTCGGAATAATCATAACGGCCGGCGAGATCATATTGTTAGTGAGATTTTTATCCAGCTACGGTATCCATATAGGATTGGGGTAAGTCCCGGCAACAAGAGAGCGTTCAATTAAACCCGCGGCGGAGGATTCTGCCCACCGGATTTTAGATGAATGCCTGCCCGAAACGTTCTGGGATGCGCCGCCATTAAAAACAGTAAAAGAAAAGCCCGCCGTTTGCCGGCGGGCTTTATGATTAATAATTACCAATTTTTATGATGTTGTTAATGCCAGGGTGGGTTTAAGATCCAGCTTTACGCTGGGACCCATCGATGTGGTCAGGAAAGCGGTGCGGACATAAACGCCCTTGGCGCCGCTAGGTCTGGCCTTGACGATCGCTTCGACTATGGCCGAGAGGTTACCCATCAGCTTTTCGGGTTCGAAGCTGGATTTGCCGACAACAATGTGAATTATCGCGGTTCTGTCCAGTTTAAATTCCACACGTCCCTTGCGGGCATCCTGCAATACTTTGGGCAGGTCATTGGCAGCAACAACGGTGCCGGATTTGGGGTTAGGCATCAAGCCTTTACGGCCTAAAACCTTACCGAGTTTACCAACTTTACCCATCATATCAGGGGTAGCGATGGCGATATCAAACTCCGTCCACCCTTCTTCGATCTTCTTAACCAGTTCATCCGCGCCGACAAAATCCGCGCCGGATGCTTCGGCGGCTTTTGCGCCGTCACCCTGAGCGAAAACCAGTACCCTGACCTGTTTCCCCAGGCCAAAAGGCAAAAGGGCAATGCCCCTTACCTGATGCGCTGAGTTCCGCGGGTCAAGTCCCATCCGCAGATGAAGTTCGACAGTCTCATCAAACTTCGCGGTCGCCGTTTTCTTGACAGCGGCGATAGCTTCTTCAGGAGAATACTCTTTATTTTTTTCTACCAGGCTGGCTGCTGCTTCGTATCTTTTTCCGTTTTTCATTTTTGTTCTACTTCAATTCCCATACTACGGGCTGTGCCCGCGACGATTCTTTCAGCGGCTTCAATGCTGCGCGCATTGAGGTCTTTAGATTTTAATTTAGCTATTTCGGTAAGCTTCTGACGGGAAAGCAACCCCACTTTAGTGCGGCCGGCAGCGCCGGAACCCTTTTCCAGACTTAATGCCTTTTTCAGCAAGTCAGGAGTAGGCGGGGTTTTTGTGATAAAAGTGAAGGAGCGGTCTTCAAAGACCGAAATTTCTACAGGTACAATGGAACCTGCCATGGAAGCAGTTTTCTCATTATATTCTTTGCAGAAGCCCATGATGTTGATGCCGTGCTGGCCCAACGCGGGTCCAACCGGAGGCGCCGGATTTGCTTTGCCAGCCGGAATCTGTAATTTTATGACGGCAATTAATTTTTTCGCCAC
>PMBW01000112.1:13469-13981 GCA_003153075.1 Dehalococcoidia bacterium
GCTCTCATTTGCTTGAGAATTTTTTGCACTTCATCTTCCATCAAAGCCACGGGCTTGCCGCCGCTGCCGACGAATCCGGTGACTGCCGGAGTATTCCGGACAATGTTCCAGCTTTTGTCGGTCATCTTCATTTCAACGATGATGTAACCGGGCAATATTTTTTTGGCAATAGTATGTTTTTGCCCGCCTTTAATCTCGATCTCTTCCTCCGTAGGTATCAATACCTGGAAGATCTCGTCGCCGGAATCCATGGATTTNNTTCGCCCACAAATAACCTCAATAACAAGATTTCAGCTCACAGGGAGTAATGCCTGTTTACGCCGGTCGATACTTAAACACCCTTAGCAGCGTTAATTAACGCCTTAATAAGTTCACTAAACCCGAAGTCAATCCCGCCAAGTATTATCGCGACCACCACAGCGACCAGGAGAACCATTCCAGAAAGGTATAATAATTCTCCCGGCCAATGCAGCCACGTAACCTTTCTCAGTTCCGATATCGTTTCACTGATA
>PMBW01000125.1 GCA_003153075.1 Dehalococcoidia bacterium
AAATCAACCCCCGGCTCTCTCGGCGAGGTACTCGAGGCCCTTAAGAAAGATCATGAATATCTGCTGCAGGGCGGCGTATTTACCGAAGACCTGATCGAAACCTGGATCAATTACAAGAAGAAGAACGAGATGGACGCCATCGCCCTCCGTCCTCATCCCTACGAGTTCCATCTCTACTACGATATCTAAACCCTGTCTCTTTACTAATGAAAGGTGGGGAGCCCGCTTCAGGCGGGCTCCCCACCTTGTTTCCTTGCATAGCCGCTAGTAGCACAGGCGTCCCTGCCTGCGGGCGTTGCCTATAGTTTTAGATTTTGCCTGAAACCAACGTGAAACATACTATCGGTTTGAGCGTGATTTTTCTCCATTTTGTAAAGGAAGATTAAGAGGGATTTACGTTCCCATTGCAAGGGCTGTAAGAGTGTGGTCGTCTCGCGATGGTCACCATAGTCGTCGTCCTTGCGGGGAACGGAGCAATCTTAGGATGGAGAAGTAACAATTTGTATTTTTGAATTTACTTTTTATTTAGCAAGGATTTTACTCAAAACTCACAACCGGCAACTACCCGGCCTTCTTCATCATCGCAAAAACAATTATTAACCCGATCACCACCAGAAATCCCAGCGCGATCAACCCGCTCATTATCCATATTTGCCGGTTCGTCACCACGCCGGTCACTTTCTCTTCTCCCCGCGGAAATTGGGACATATCCAGTTCTTTATAATGGGTTAAATCTGCCAAAAAAGCTTCAGCGGACTGGTATCTTTCTTTCGGATTTTTCCGTATCGCTTTCATGATTATCGCTTCAATTGCGGCCGGTACCGCCAGCTCCGGCGGCAGCAGCGGCGGAGTTACGGTCAGGTGCTGATGCATCACTGCCATTGAGTTGTCACCCTGAAAAGGGACAGTGCCCGTCAGCAATTCGTAGAACATGATTCCCAGCGCGTACAGGTCTGTCCGGGCATCACCGCGTTTTCCCTGGATCTGTTCCGGCGACATGTAGTCCGGCGTCCCCAGCACATCTGACAGGTTTCTCCAGGTGACGCGCCGCGCCCTCTGTAATAAAGCAATCCCGAAATCGATAATGTGCACTTTCCCATCGGAATCAATTAGCACATTCTCCGGCTTCAAATCGCGGTGGTAAACCCCGTGGCTATGTAAATAGGCCAGGACTTCCGCCAATTGGCTGATGATATCCAAAGCTTCCTGAAGCGGTAACCGTATTCGGTCACCTAAAATCGTGCGGAGTGATTTACCTTCGATAAACTCCATCACCAGGCAAGGCCCGGTAGGAGTTTCGCTCATTAAAAAAGCTCGCGGTACCGCCGGATGACTTAGAGTCTGACCGATTTTAAATTCACGCCGGAAGCGCTCGTAGGTCGCGGGGTCGCCTACTAGTTCCGGTGATGGAAACTTCAAAGTCACGAAGGAACCGTTAGCGCCGCGGGCCTTGTAGTCCTGGCTCAATCCGCCGGAACCGATCCCCTCGATTATCGCGTAGCCGCAAACCACGGCGCCTTTTTCATACATCGGCTAAAACCTCATCTCAGGCATGCGTTTGTCGCGGTTAAGACACCAGCTTTATCTTTTCAACAAATAGGGAACATTTACCACCGCAATGTTCGGGTGCCGTTTGAATGCCTGCGTCAGGTGCTCTGCGGTGCGGTTATGCAGGAATCTTTCCCACCAGTGCGCCGTGATGAATTCCGGCATTACGATCGTCAGAAAACCGCCGGGATGCTGCTCGTGCAGCACTTCCACGTAGGTCAGCAGCGGACGCATAAATGCACGCAGCGGTGATTCCACGATCACCAGTTTCATATCCGGCGCGTAGGTTTGCATCTTCTGTTTGATTTTCTCTGCGCGCACAGGGTCGGTAGCAATGTGTAAGACCGTGATATCCCGGCATATCGTCCGTGCGAAGGACATCGCCCGCAGCGACGCGTAATTCACATCATCGATCGGCATCAGCACAAAATGTTCGATCCGCTGCGGCGTAGCCTGCAGCGGCATGATCCTCAGTTGATCGGCCACCCGCGCATAGTGACGGTGGATCATCAGGAAGACCGGCACTATCGCCGGAATTAACACAACGATAATCCAGGCGCCAAAGGCGAACTTGGTTATCACCACGATGATCAATATACTCGTAGTCAGGACGGCGTCTATGCCGTTAATAATAATACTGGTTTTCCACCCTTTGCCGCGCGTCTTCCACCAGTGTACCACCATCCCCGTGTCTGACATACTGAAAGCAAGGAATACGCCCACGGCGTAGAGATGGATCAGGCTGTCCACATTGCCTCTGAACGCTACCAGTAACAGTCCGGAAACCGCGCCCAGGAACAGGATACCGGAAGAAAAAGCCAGCCGGTCGCCGCGGTTCGAAAATATATGCGGCATGAAATTGTCCTTTGCCAATATGGAAGATAACCGTGGAAAATCGGCAAAAGCGGTATTCGCCGCAATTACCAGAATTGCCATTGTGGCGATCTGGAAAATATAATAAAATGCGTTCTGCCCGAAGACCGCCAGCGCCACTTGCGAGACGATTGATTGATCCCCCGGCACCAGCCCCATGTGATTTGACAGGAAAGAAACACCCACAAAAAACACGGCGAGTAAGCTGGCCATAAAGGTCAGCGTAACAGCCGCATTTCTAGATTCGTTCGGTTTGAAAACCGGCACGCCGTTCGAAATCGCTTCCGTACCGCTCATGGCGACAGCTCCAGCAGAGAATGCCCGTAATACCAGCCACAATGTCACCGTTTGTGTCATCGGTAGAATTGGCGGAGGGGCCGCCGGCGCCAGTGAATGCGTGAACACCTTGATCATGCCCACGATCAACATTGCCGCAAAGCTGAAGATGAACAGATAGGTCGGAACCGCGAAGATCGAGCCGGATTCCCGGATACCTCGCAGATTCCCCAGCGTGATCAGCCCGATAAAGATTAAACTTAATATCACATTCAGGTTAAGAAACGGCGGCAAAGACGCTGTAATTGCCGCGATATTTACGCCCGCGGCATTCAGCGCGGAAGTCACCGCAAAAGAACCCGCGGCAATAGATACTGCCACGGTCATGACGTAGTCAAGCAGTAAAGCTGCTGCCGCCACCAGCCCCGCCATTTGTCCCAGGTTTTGGCGGCTGACATTATATGACCCACCGCCGTGGGGATACGCATAGACTGTCTGGCGGTATGAAAATGCAACCATGGACATTAAAACCGCCACTGCCAGGGCTGTGTAGAAAGAAATATGTAAAGCGCCATTACCGGCCGCCATCAAGATAACCAGTGAAGCTTCGGTGGCATAAGCGCAGGAAGAAATCGCGTCTGACCCGAAAACCGCCAGCGCTTTGACCTTGGTCAACCGCTCGTGAATCTCGTCTTTGGAGAAGAGCGGCGTGCCGATAAACGCTGCTTTTAGCCTCGTTATCCCGCGCTGAACACCGTTTACCCCGGCGCTCGCCTCAGGAGTGGCGACCAGATGACCTTCGGTCTTTTGGAAAAAATGATGGTATTGTTCGCCGTCTTCGTCGGTTTCTTCAGGTGTTACCCCGAGGTCCTGTTCGGCAAAACCATGATTACTGTCGTCTGTCATTTATTTTCTGTTCATTCCTGAGCGTAAGATTACTATCATCAGGCACTAATATACTGCCGGTTGATCGATTTACGCAGTTCCCACTCAACAATAATACCATCTGTTCTGTTAATTTAAAAATTGGCTTGTTTTTTGTCGCTTCGTGTAGCTAACCGATGCGAAAAATAATCGCTGTCAGGTTATCCGGGGCGCCGGCTTTTAAAACCTTTGCCACCAGTTGTTCCAGCGATTTCTCAATATTCTCGACCAGTAAGGCGTCCCTGATATCCAGCGCTTCAAGTTCCGACCAAAGTCCGTCACTGGCGAGTACATATGCATCCCCGTAATTCGTTTTCTCTTTTACCAGGTCGACCCGTAGGAACGGTGATGACCCAACCGACCGGGTTAACTGATGCCGCCCGGGATGCTGTTGGGCTTCTTCCGGCTTGATCAAACGCAACCGCAGCAGCTCGGCTGCCCGCGAATGGTCTTTTGTCAAGACCGCCACCCGTCCGTTCCGTACCCGGTAAAGGCGGCAATCCCCCACATGCCCGATCGCCAGCGAATCATTATCCAGCATTACTACCGTAGCAGTGGTCTGCATATTGAACAGCTCCGGATGTTCTTGCGCCGTATCGAACACTTCCTGGTTGGCTCTCTCGACGGCCCGCATCACAAATCGTTCCTTTCCTTTTCCGTTCCATTGTTCGAACTCGTTATTGATCGTATCGATCGCCATTTCGCTGGCGATGCTGCCGCCGCGGTGACCACCCAGTCCGTCTGCGATAGCAAAAAGATGGTGGTTTCCCTTCTTCTTCACGGTGAAAGCATCCTCGTTATGTAAACGGACCAGGCCCCGGTGTGTCACAGCCCGGCACAAAAGGGAATCCCCGGCCGGATCTTCCGGTCCGGTCGGGGGTATTAACAATGGAATACGTTCTGCGGTAGTTGCCATTTATTCCTTTCCGTAGTCTTACTCTGGGCTGTTTAAGTCTTCTTCCGTCAGTTGCGCTTTACTCTTAACCAGGATTGCATGCCCTTCTTTCCTGGTGTTCATCACAAACCAGACTATACCCGCTGCCAGCCAGACCAATACCATGCCCAACGCTAAGATTGTATCCCGCGAAGTATNNTTGTGTTTGAACAAATTGGCCCCCGGCCTGCTCCAGAAGGCTACCAGACAGATCAGGTTGGTTATCCCGTAAACCAGGAACGTCCCAGTATTCGATGCCAGTGTGATCTGTGTCAGGTTGTCCACATTCAGCACCCCGTAAGCTCCGAACGCCGCCGAAACGGCTACCAGTATCCAGATGCCCCACTGCGGGGTGGCAAACCGCCCGTGTAACAACCCGAAGATCGAAGGTAACTCTTT
>PMBW01000013.1 GCA_003153075.1 Dehalococcoidia bacterium
GCAATTATCTATTCCTTGAAAGCATCGGGACTTTCGATAACAGTTAGGATCAACTTGCCGTCCAGCATCATCTTCGTGATGTTTTTGTCCGCTCCTGCAGGCGGTACGATGACGCCTTTGGGCATAATATAAACCCAGGTTGCCGGTTTTGAGGTCCCCGAACCCATGATCACCAGCGGCGCTTCTGTATCTTTGGCCAGGATGATGCGCTTATTATCCGGGCCGGTGACTTCGGTGATGCCGTTCGCCCAATGGGTGATTACCGACCCATTGGGAACGGGAGTGCCGTGAACCCCGTCTCCCGTTAATGTAAAGGGATGGATGATTTTCGTAATCACTCCTTCGGGTAAAGTAACGTTGTTAACCACCGGATTATTCAGGACTTCCCAGGCCGTATATCCGCCGCTCAACTTCACAACTTTGCTGTAGCCGTTGTCCATGAGCATTTGCACCGCACGGGTGCCGGTTGTATCGGTTGGTCAGTTACATTCCGCGTAGACGACCACTTGTTTGTCTTTGGGGATGGCAGATAACCGGCTCTTTATTTCAATCACCGGAATAAGGACGGCGCCGGGGATATGGCCGCTATCAAACATGTTCTGATCACGGACGTCAATAAATACTACGGTTTTATCCGTATCCAGCAGGGTTTTTGCCTGCTGCGCGGTGATAGCGTGACCGGGGATGGAATTATTAGTAGTTGTTAAGGTTGCGGCAGCAATTGCCGTGGTACTAGAAGTGTTAGACGCAGGCTGTTTACAGCTAACCGCAAACGCCAAAAATGCGGATACCATTATTATTGTAATAAATCCTTTCAAAGAGGATCGCTTTATCATTATTTTGGCAACCAATCGGAGCACCTCATTCAAAATTCATTAAAATTAACTCGTTTTTAGAAGTAACTGCCGCAGATTGGTTCCTGCGCTGACTTCGCTTTGAGCATGCACAACCTCCCTTATGTGAGTTGTCTATATTCTACATTATTAGTATGAGTTTTTTAAGTTGCGGAGTAAGAACATCCAGTGACTTAAAACGTTGTTTCTGGTTACGACCATACTGCTTTAAGTTTTTCCATATTACGATTATTATCAGCATCGAAATAATACAGCTTTACTTCGAAATAATCGTCCGGCCAGATATCTGATGAAAGCGTATATCCTTCAAGCCAAGCGATGTAACCCTCTTTCACCAATAAATTAAACCCAAGAGCGGCTTTCATCCCTTTTAAAGAGGCTAATACATCACTAATTTGAAAGGTTTTTCTGGGAGTCACTGGTTCTGTTTCTTGTATTATTTTGAAATATGTATAAAAACCAGCGCCCGTAAACTTCCTAGATTCAACAATTGCATTTTTATATTGATGTCTTAAGCAGTCCAATACAGGATCATCGCCCATTAGTATTTTTTCGATTACTCTTTTCTCAAATTCTATCTGATTCATTCTCCCTCCCTACTTCAGAATGCGAGCACTCCCAATTTTACGAATATTATCTTGAACAGTTCCACTTACTTCAGCATCATAGCCGGCCACTTTCACAACGCGGTTGATAAAAGTGCCTGTAGCTCCGCTTGCATTAATTGACTGCTGTGTAGCAACTTCTAAAGCTTTGAAAGCTTTTAGTTGATTTCCCGCGTATTGTTCTAACAACGGATCAAAACTATGTGTGGCGTTACCAAAAACATGATTGAGTTTGTTAGCAATTCCCTGAGCACTCGCTGTTTCCGACCAAAGACCAAGAAGCTTTGGAACTCCTTCTGCTGGGATAGGCGGTGCTTTTAAGGTGTCTATCCCTTTCTTGATTATTATGGCCTGTGTGACATCACCCAGCACATGACCAACCCCTTCCGGGGTACTTACATCATAAAAGTCTATCAATGCATTCGCAGTATCAGAAAAATGTGTTGCAGAATATCCGATATCTGACCAGAAACCAAGTGGATCGTTTTGGAACTTTTTGATGGTATTAAATGTGTTTACGAATGAGCCACTAAAGCCATCTAGAAAACGGTTCGAATAATCCCAAAATGGATCATAAACCACAGGAGGTTCTGGATCTGGGGGTTTAATTGTTCCTCCGCCATGATCCGAAATATAATCTTGTCCCGTCGGGTCAGTATACTTCAACGGGTTATTAACATAGTAGCTATATCTATTCAGCGTCTGAGGATTGTTAAGGTTCTGGCCTGTAGAATCCGGGCTGATAAACCTCTCAATGGTCGGGTCGTAGTAACGGGCATTATAGTAGTATAGGCCGGTCCCGTCAAGCCGCTGGCCGGTGAACTTCTTGTCAGTATTGACAGTGCCGGTTCTAGTCAAGCCGAATCTGCCTGCTGAAAAACCGCAGTTAGAAGCAGCATTGGCCAGTTAATTCGGGGAACTATAGCCCTAAAAAGGGGATAATATGACCTGAAAAATCGGCTGACAACTGAATAGAGAGTAATTTTCAAGAAACCCGCAGGGATCTAACAGGGGATTGGGGATGAACACCCACTAAATCAGCAGTCTGCGAATGGGAAATAGGCGATGGAACTGATGGCGGTGCCGTCTGAGGCAGACATGGTGGAGGTGCTGCCCAGGCTGTCCTGATGGACGTAGCGCAGGGTAGTGCCTTCTCTGGTGGCTACTAATTGTCCGCCAAGGTAATAGGAGGTAGTGACGACGCCGGTGGTGATGTTTTTCTCGTAGTACTGATTGATGTAGAGGATGGTCTGGCCGCC
>PMBW01000239.1:0-2093 GCA_003153075.1 Dehalococcoidia bacterium
GAAAGCAGAAAGGCGGCAACGCCCATAACACACAGGAATATTGCCGCGCTGCGGAACCCGCTGCCCCGGATGTTCTTAAAAGCCAATTTCAGCGTTTTCATGTTACATTATCCTCAGTTTTAGCGAATCCGGAAACTTATTTTACGATGTAATGTACCCGTTTGTATTTTCCCAATACCACGGTCACAGTGGAACCGGATTTTAGCCCCATGTTGGTATTAGTCAACATCACATAACCCGGTTGTCCGTCTGTTTTCGGCTTGCCGAACAGGGCGCCGACAACGGGCGATACAGGAATCTGGTCATAAGCGGTTCCGGTGGTTTCTTCCACCAGAAAAATGCTGCCCTGATTCCAGTTTTGTGTCAGTTTGGCGGGCCCTTTGAAGTTAACGATCAACATCGCTCCTTGCTCGGCGGTCGATACGTCGATCAGTTGCACTCCGTCCGGGTCCGGCTCCGCGGTTGCCGATAAAATGGAAGCAGTCGATACCTTCGGCGCCTGCCAGGGGGTGATCTCGGGCGCGTGCGCTGCCGCGGTCCCTTTGCAGCCGGCAAGCGAAAGCAACAGCAAAACTGCCAGGCAAGCGGATAAACCAAATTTAAGCGATGGTTTTATGCATTTTATTTTCATTGTGCGTCTCTAACGGACATAATACCACGATAATGGTTGCTGCCGCAGGTGAACTGGAAATCACCGGCCACTTGCGGGGTAAATTCGACTGTTTGCGTCGGGTGTTGTTTAGAAATGGTCAATGCTGCGTTACTGCCGGAGCCGGTCGGGAATATGAGCACGCTGCCGCATCCGACATCGCCGATGGCGCTGAAATTGATCTTGACCGGAACCCCTTTGTTTACGGCAAAACGGATGGGGGAATAACCGCCGGGGGTAATAGTGAGATTTAATTCCTGCACACCTCCGGCGTTGGTTTGCACATTAAAAGGCGGGGGCGGCGCCATATCAACGATTTGTGGTAATTTGGTGACGAAGGAAAAAGCCTGCGCATTTGAGGCCAGCGTTAACGTCTCCGCGGCTAAAACCAATTGCTGCCGGGAGATTGTTTTTTGGTCGGGGCTGGAAATGGAAACCCGCAGCGGGCCGATATCCACCCAGACTGCGACGAGACCGTCGGTGCCTTCGGTCAGCAGCCAACTCTTACCCCATTTAGTTTGAATTATCCTGGAGCCGTTGAGCGTTTCCAGATCAGCATTCACCGGCACCCACTGGTGGAGAGAAAGGTAACTCCCGTTTTTATTGCGGTAGAGCATGTCGACCGCAGGTTCTCCGGAGGGACCGGCCTGATTCACCTGCACATCCACGCCGGCCCGGTTAAAACCGCCGGGAAGATAGCCGGGGATCAGTATGCCGAAGTCCTGCAGGTTTTGCTGGGCGGCAAGAACTTTCGCGGCTTCCGGCGGTTCGGCAGCGGCCGGAGGAGCGCTCAATACTTTCCAGCTTATTGCGGAAGCAGATACAACAATTACTGCGATGATAACAATGTACCACCGGCGCCGGCGCCAAAATGAACCGNNTGAACCGGTGTCGCTGACTTTCGTTTGATATGCCATTTTTTACCTGACTCCGGGGGGCGCGGAACTGACGAAAACCGCCAATTATCCGGCCCCCCGTTCTTCATTTAAATCGCTTTATTCTTTCAGTTGTAATTTTACTATGGTAATGGTTCCACGATGGTGAACATGCCTCCGGGGTAGACGCCATTGTTGGTAGCTTTATAATCATCGTGGTTGTGGAATACGAAGATCTGGCTCGGGACAGCCGGGGCGATGATCGCACCGTGAACTGTAGGACCGCCAATATAAGGCGCGCCTTCAGGCGCCGGAATCGCCTTATCGGCGGTTAGGGTATTGGAAACGGGTTTACCATTCTTGTCATACCGTGATTGCACACCGCTGGAATAAGCAGATGTTGTGGCCTGGACGGAGAAGTCGATCAGCAGATCGTACTCTTCCCCCGACCCAACTGTGATGGTGTTTACTTCCATCCCCTGCCCGGTAGGTGTTCCCGGCGCATTAGCAAACGACCAGGCTCTCTGGTCCTTACCCAGCACCTTCATATGGAAGCCGTGAATGTGCAT
>PMBW01000239.1:2099-3004 GCA_003153075.1 Dehalococcoidia bacterium
GTGTTCGGGAATGAGATCTGGTTGATAAACCAGTACTGCGGGGTGTAACTGATGGGGTCAAATGAACCCGCTGGAGGTGCTTTGTTTAATCCTGAGAAGTCCTGGAAGACGCCGTTTGAGTTGTCCAGAATGGAACCGTTAATTCCTCCCTCCGAGAAGTGCTGGTTGGCATCGGTGTCGCTGATCATCAGGACGACGTCTTTGTCATATTGCCAGCCGAACAGTGAACCGGGTGAGCCGGGGCCGCCGCCGGAATTTACTGACTGGGCGCCTTTTTCACCGCGGTTGTAGACAATCAACGCTCCGTACATACCCATGTCCACGTGGATGTCTGCTTCCTGGTGGCAATGATAGAAGTACGTGCCGGCGGTTTTTGGCGTGAACATGTAGACCACGACGTTACCGGAGCCTGGAGGCAGCTGTGTGCTGCTAAATTCTGCGGGCTGGTATGCCGGGGTTGCCGCTACCGAAGTCTCGGGGACACCGTCATTCGCTACGTCCACGTCCAGCCCGTGCAAATGGATACTGTGCGGATCGTTCCCTGCGGCATTCGGATTAGTGATACCGAGGTTCTTTAATGTAATGGTTACAGTGTCACCGACCGCGCAGGTGATCATCGGGGCCGGGAATTGTGCGCTGCCCAGCAATTGCATTTCGGGTGCTGTGGCACTGGTACCGGCCGTCGGCGGCACAACTTTCCAGGGTTTCGGCGCGCCGTCACCTTTGTCCAGATAGGTAATCGTTTCGCCGGTGCGTCCTCCGACAAAGCCGTAGGAATACAATTCTGTGCCGTCCGCCATCTTCCAGTTGCCGTCGGTGGCATACAGATTGTAACTTACCGGTTGGGAAGGCCGGAAATCGCCCCGGTCTTGATTTTGGTTGGGGCCGTCAGCCAGCGCCGGTGA
>PMBW01000239.1:3039-3341 GCA_003153075.1 Dehalococcoidia bacterium
AAAAGTAATAAAATCCAGACATAAAGTATTACATCTTCATTACGTTTTACGGGCAAATAATCTGCGCCAGGATGCGCTGAAGCGCGCCGGTCGATTCTAAGAAGGACTCATAAATATATTTGACTATATTTAACCTAACTTACTAAAATCCTACGACCTCACGAGCCTGTCTCAAAAAGAAATTTCACCGTTTGCCCCAACCGACTAGGCATAACTGTCGGTGGCAGCATCATGGACTTGATTACATGACATCAGAGAAGATGAACACGGATAGCATGAGCCGTTTTCTTGTGCAAGTAAGT
>PMBW01000137.1 GCA_003153075.1 Dehalococcoidia bacterium
AGTATCTGTGAATTGAAACCTCTCTGCCACAACGGCATTCTGAAGGTACACGGGAGGGCGGTGCACGTCAGCGTCTACGAGCCATTTTACCGCCATATGCGGGAAAGAATGAAAAGCGAAGCCGGTCAGGAAGCCTACCGCAACAGATATAAGATCGAGCATAAAGTGGCCGACCTCGCCAGGTACTGCGGGATGAGACGATGCCGGTACCGCGGACTGGAACGGGCAAAGATACATACCCTACTCTCCGCCATCACATCCAATATTAAACGCATGGCCAGATTGCTATGCCTCCCTGCCGAAAAACCGCCTTTAGAGGTAGCATTGGCCTGCTGATTGGGGGGCATAACCCTTAAAAGGGGGATAATATGACCTGAAACAACGGCTGACAACTGAATAGAGAGTGTTTTTCAATAGATCCGCAGGGATCTAACAGGGGATTTTGGCTGAACACCCACTAAATCAGCAGTCTGTTCTGGACCGGCGCGCATAAATTGACCGAAGAAGAGCTGGATATGTGGGTTAATTTGGCCTTTCGTGATTGCACCTTGTGTGAGCGTTGTGTTGTAAATTGCCCTATGGGTGTTGAGACCCCCCAGTTGATTGCCGCCGCCCGTTCTGCCCTGGTAGCCGCGGGTAAAGCGCCGGAGATACTGACGCAGCTGGCGGATATGGCTATCAGCCGAGAGGAAAACGCCGAACTCTACCGGGGCTTTTTCCTGGAGCAAGTCAAGGAAATTGAAAAACAATTACAGGAAAAACTCGGAGATCCTGGAGCGATAATACCCATCGATAAAGAAGGCGCTAAAATTTTGTATGTACCGCTTTCCGGCGCGCATACCATTCTGCCGGAGGCGATTCTCTTTAATGCCGCCCATGAATCCTGGACGATGAGTATGTTCGAAGCCTCTAATTACGGCGTTTTTCTGGGNNAAAGAAGTAGTGCTGACGGAGTGCGGCCACGCTTACACAACATTACGTTGGGAAGCGCCGAAATGGTTTGGCGAACCGCTGCCTTTTAAAGTGCGCAGTATCCTGGAAGTGCTGGATGAATACGCAGGCGCCAAACGCATCAATGTAGACCCTGCGAAGAACAGCGAACCTGTAACATACCACGACTCCTGCAATCTGGGACGGAAAGGCGGACTGCTGGAAGAACCGCGGCGGGTGATCAAAGCCGTGACGCAGGATTTCCGGGAGATGATCCCGAACCGCTTACAGAGTTTTTGTTGCGGCGGCGGAGCCGGTTTAGTGGCGGTGGCGGAATGGAGCGAGGATCGGATCAAAGCCGGTAAACCCAAGGCCGACCAGATCAGGAAAACCGGCGCGAAAATCGTGGTCACTTCTTGTGATAACTGCCGCCACCAGATCAACGAAATCAACGAGCGCTATAATCTGGGGATAACTGTCACCAGTCTCAGTGAATTAACCGTGCAGGCGCTGATGATTCCTTAACTCCGACTAATCGCCCCTGCCAAATCTGCGCAACGCTTTATCCAAGAGCTGCAACATTGAACAGAAATATCGCAATAGACCAAAGTCTGTTCCGGTACTACCGACGTGCTTTTGGCAGGTTAACAAGTCCGTCTTGGCCGAAAACAAATCAGGATTTGCAACTTGTTATCATTACAGGAGGGCTAAAAAGAACCTCCAAACCTTAGCAGCGCTCTCTTTGAAATGTTTTCATGATTTTTCCCTAATACCGGCTTGGATACCAGTGGTTGTCGCTAAAGGGCCACAAATCCGGCGTGAAGTGCGACGGTATTCCCAGTTCCCTGTCAATTTCGCGGTTGTATTCCTGGACTTGTTTTCTGTCAGTAATACAAGGGTGTGATGATGGGGGTAAGCGCGTAACAATCATGTCGATCCTGTATTCCGGCTCGTAGCGCTCCCAGATGTAATACTGAAATCCGATTGTCAGTAATATCAGGATCATAAACCTGCATAAAGCTCTAAAAACCGCTGAAATTATTACCTGCTTCAATTCATACTCCATGATTATTCATTAATATAGTGCCACCAGCCCACATGTGGTTCAAGGCTGAACGGCCATAAATTCGGTTTAAAGGGTTTGAGTAGTCCTACTTCCAGCGCTGCTGCCCGGCGTTCTGCTTTAGTACCCACATATGGGCCGCTACCTACGCAATCGGAGGTATAATCCCCGGGGTCGCATTGCAGCCAGGTTACATATTCGTAAGTTATCGTTAAGGCAATGAGCAGCAGCAAACTGGCGGCGGCTTTTAATAGCGCTCTGATTATTACTTGTTTCAATGCTGACTCCTTAGTCTCACCGGACTGAGTACATCTGCCGGTCAAAAGGCCATAGATCGCGGAACCAGGGACGGCGAAAACCGAGGTTTTCTATCACTGTGGAACGTCCAATAGTGACATCGGGGCTGCCGATGCGCAAAATTGCGCCGTTTGTGGCAGGCAGGGTCTTCGTAGCATATATAACTCCGGTCAACATTACAATAATGACTAAAATACTGCTGGCAGCCTTGAACAGGGCAGCTGCTACCGCGTGTTTCATTTTGTCCTCCTCTGTCTCTTTGAAGAGTTCCTCTATTGATTTATACGAAGATACACGGAGAACTTTGCAGTGATTTTTGGGGAAATAGATAAAAGAGGAGAAATCATTAATACTTTTTGTCGTCATAGAAAACTGCGGATGGGCGGGCGGGTTCAACCCCACGGCTACGGAACGCTGATGGAAAAGGTAATTTGGGAGCAAAATGAATTCTGGCCTTCGCCAGAATGGATACTGCGGAGATCTTTATTCTTACCGGTTCAGGAACCAGACAAGCAGATATATTGCAGCCGCGACAATTGCCAGGATCACCGCCGCGATGGTCATTTGCCAGGCCGGTCGGCGTAGAATATCGCGGAATTCGAAATTCCCGCTTTTTGCGGCCTGCCGCTTCTTGTCTTCCGTCACCTGGTGGGTCACCTTCGCTTTCAAATCCGCCTTAAATTCCTTCGAGGGTGATTTCGGCCATGATGTCATTTCGCGGGAAAGCTCAAGCGCTGCCTTTGTAGCTTTATCGAGTTCCGCGTCATCCTTCAGTTTTTCCCCGGCGACAATACGGTCCAGGTTTTCCAGCACCGCTTTAACTTTTTTCTGTTTTTTATTCATTCTGCCACTCAACAAAACTGTTCCTTAACTTTTGGACGGTGCGGCACAAAATGGAACCCACATTTGTCTCCGTCAGGTTCAGCACTTCGGCGATCTCTCTGTTGGACATGCCGTTGCTATACTTGAGAATAATAGCTTCTTGTTCACGTTTATTCAACCGCGAGATAAACACCCTTAATCTGTGGGTATTTTCCGTTTTGATGGCCTCGTCCTCCGGTGAAGGATAATCCGCGGGGGCGTTCGTGATCTTTTCGGCGTTCAAATACTCATCTTTCTTATAAACACGGTAGTGATCGATGACAGTGTTGCGGGCGATCGTGAAGATCCATGTGGAAAAGGAAGCTTTTTGCGGATTAAAGCCGCTGAATTTCGTTAAAGCCTTTTCAAACACGATCGATGTCAGATCCTGCGCCATGTGTTCGTCCCTTAT
>PMBW01000198.1:0-4555 GCA_003153075.1 Dehalococcoidia bacterium
AAAACTGGCATGTCGGTTTCTTCTGGACAGACTGGCTTACTGTGTTATTTGTACTTGTCTATATTCCTTATTCCAGATATCTGCATGTCATCGCCTCCATTTTCAACGGCATCCTGCGGTCCCGTGAACCGATGGGCGCTTTGAAGTCGATCGACCTGGAGAAGGCTGAGTCTATGGGCACGGCAACAATAGATAAACTTACCTGGAAGCAGAACCTGGATCTATATGCCTGCGTGGTATGCGGTAACTGTCAGGAACTGTGCCCGGCTTACACTACCGGTAAACCGCTCAATCCGAAAAAGGTGATACAGGACCTGAAGCATCAATTGCTCAAGGTAGGGCCGGAACTGGTAAAGGAGAAAACTAAAAGTGAACCGGCGCCGGTTAAGTCCAATGTTATACTCGCGGGTAATGTGATTAAAGAGGATGAAATCTGGGCGTGTACAACTTGCGGCGCCTGTGATACAGTCTGTCCGGTGTGGGTACAACACGTTGATAAAATCGTCGACCTCAGGCGTAATCTGGTACTGGAACAGTCGATTATTCCGGAAACAGCCGCGGGAGCTTTACAGAGCATCGAAAAGCGCGGGCATCCCTGGCGCGGCACCACACTAAACCGAACCGATTGGTCAAAGGGTCTGGATATTAAAATATTAGCGGAAGATCCGGATGTAGATATCCTTTATTGGGTTGGCTGCACGGAAGCACTCGAAGAAAGAAGCGTTAAGGTTGCTCAATCGCTGGCAAAGCTGATGAAGCAGGCGGGGCTCAAATTCGGTATTCTCGGCACAGAGGAAACTTGCTGCGGGGATCCGGCGCGGCGTCTGGGCAACGAGTATCTCTTCCAGATGCAGGCACAGGCGAATATTGAAACGTTAAAGCGTTACAACATTAAGAAAATTGTCACCGGTTGTCCGCATTGCTACAACACGATTAAAAACGAATATCCGCAATTTAGCGGTAACTTTGAGGTCATTCACCATACCGATCTGCTTGCCGGTCTGATCAAGGAAGGCAAGATCAAAGTCGGCAAGGGTAGTAATGATATTATTACTTATCACGATTCCTGCTACCTGGGACGATACAACGAAATATATCAGTCACCCCGGCAGATACTGAAAAGTATACCTGATGTAAAACTGGTCGAAATGGAAAAGAATAAGAAACGCGGTTTCTGCTGCGGCGGCGGCGGCGGCAAGATGTGGATGGAAGAGCGTATCGGGCAGCGTATCAGTGAAAATCGCATCGATCAGGTAATAGTAACGAAAGCGCAAACAGTGGCCACTGCCTGTCCTTACTGCCTTCAGATGTTTAACGATGCCATTAAGGCCAAACAAACAGAGGAAACGCTCAAGGTGAAAGATATCGCCGAAATCCTGGTAGAATCCACCATACCGGAAAAATAATCATCGCTAAACGCGGGAGAAATTAAAGGAAGAGGTGAAAACCTCTTCCTTTTTTTATGCCGGTTCTTTAAACTGACCGTACAAATTAGCGATCGTTCGTATCCTGAAAAAATCCAATTGAGCCTGAAAAGGCCTATTGACAAAAATTTCGGGCAGGCTTATCATCATGGTACTCCATATGAATATTCCTAAGGATATCCAGCTGAACTCAAGGCAATGCTACATTGATTTCTCAATTTGTTAAAGCGTGATTTTTAAAGTATTAGCTGTCAACATTAATAATTAGTAATTAACAGGAGGTTGTAAAATGCCGAAGATCGTGATAATCGGAGCAGGAAGCCGTAATTTCGCCAAGAATATAATAACAGATGTCGTATTATATCCCGAGCTTGAAGACAGCACCATTGCGCTGATGGACATCGATAAAGAACGATTAGACCTCACTGCAGCTTTCGCCAGAACATTAATTAAGCAACACAAACTAAAAACAAAGATAGAATCAACGACAAATCGCCGGGAAGCGTTGTCAGGGGCTGACTATGTGATAGTTACCATATCCGTAGGAGGACGCCATCTGAACGAAATAGGGATTACGGAAAGATACGGAATTCCCTGGGACGATACAATGGGGCCGTACGGGGTCTTCCAGGGTTCCCGTCAGGCGCAGGCTATCTTGGGTATCTGCCATGATATGGAGGAACTCTGTCCAAACGCATGGCTTTTGAACTATTCGAACCCGCAGGGGATGATCTGCTGGGCGATGAATGATTACTCCCATATAAAAAATGTAGGTCTTTGCCCCAACAACTATAACATGGCCGCCGGACTCGCCAGATGGGCAGGTGTCCCATTTGAGGAGACTTCCTGGTGGTGCGCAGGGATAAACCATTTCTCCTTTTACCTGGAATTTAAGTGGCGCGGAAATGACGCCTATCCATTATTGAGAGAGAGATTAAAAGACCCTGCGGCTTATTTAAAACCTGATTCCGGACTTGGGCCCGTAGACCTCGTTGAATTTGAGATGTTCAAGCGGTTTGGCTATTTTACTAATGGAGGATCCGGGCATATCGGGTATTATGTCCCATACTTCTGGAGGACACCGGAACTTAGAGAGAGATTTGGTGCCAGTGACGCTGTTGCGTTAGCGACGCGGATGGCAAAAAAGAGGATGGATGCTGAAAAAGAGTTCGAGCAGCAACTAAGTAGCGGCTATATCTTTCCGCTTACCCGTGAGTACCGGTGGACAATATGGGCTGTAAATGTAATCCACTCGATGGAGACCGGCGAGGTCAGAAGGATAAATTGTAATGTTAAGAATAACGGCATTATCACCAACTTGACCCAGGGATGTTGTGTCGAGGTGCCGTGCCTGGTGGACAAGGAAGGTGTCCATCCATGCTACATCGGTGATCTGCCGCCTCAGATTGCGGCCTTAATTCAATCGAACGTAAATGTTCAGCATCTGGCGGTCAGGGGAGTTGTTGAAAAGGATAAAAATAAAATGATGCAGGCGGTTCTGCTTGACCCGTTAACCAGCGCCATCCTTAGCATCGATGAAACGGTGAAGGTGGTTGAAGAATTGTTCCAGTCGGAAAAAGAATATTTGAAAGGATTTAAATAGTATACACATCCGGTGTGTATTGAACACAAAGAGGCTGGGAAACCCCAGCCTCTTTGCGTTGAGAGACATTGTTTAACTATTATTTTTTACTATGTTTTGTCCTGATCTCTTCATCAACTACTTCGGCAGCAGCAGCGACTGCAGTGCCGAAAGCACAAACAAATTGAGGGTTGTGCGGTTCCTGGAGATCCTTCCCCAATACCCTTTTTAAGGCTTCCACAAATCCTTTATTCTTTGCCATTCCGCCAATTACGGCTACATCATCTGCCAGCCCAATTGTTTGAGCTACCGCGGCCACATTTGTGGCGACGGCTTCATAAACAGCGCGCGCTAAATCGTTCTTCGGTATTTCCTTATTAATTAACACGTGTTGAGACTCACCGAAGATTTCGTACCGGCCGCTCGTGAAAATGCTGCGGGTTGATGTTAACGAGCTTTCGGACATTTCTGCGATGGTCATATTCATCGCCCTGGCCATACTGTCGCTGAAAATGCCCATCCCCATCGCGCCCCGTTCACTAACGGCATAATCCAGTATTTTGCCTTCCTGGCTCATTTTGAACACCTGGCATTCTTCTGCCCCGACATCGATAACCGTTCTAGAGGTACGGCACTTTAATAGCACACCATGGGCGCTGCCGACTGCATCCGGAATGTAGTGATCGGCGAACTTAACCAATTTGCCGGAACTGCCGGAAGCCCAAACTCTGAGCACATCACTGCGTTTTATGTTACCTAGCTTGAGCGCCTCAGCATAGGCTTGTTCTACCAGCTCGGATTTTTTTAAACAAAGCGGCATTACATATTTCGCCGGCACCCCGGGGGTAGGCGCATGGCTATCAAGGATCTGCGCCTTTACATAATTTATTTGCGGTTGACCGATTTCCAGAAGAGCAACGTGTATGTTCCTGTTACCGATGTGAATTCCTGCGACTATCATTACTTACCCCTTTTCATTTTATTCTCGCCGGGTTTAATAGCAATCAAAGCCGATAAACCTTTTTTCTTTGGGAAATAATAAATACTTCCAAAATCAACAAATAAAAACAGTGCTATTGACAAAATAATAAATCGATGTTAGCATTGTCCTAATTTCAAGTGGATATCCTTAGGAACATTCATATGGAGTACCATGATGATAAGCCTGCCCGTACTTTTTGTCAATAGGTTGTAGCTTTTCTTGATGGTCTCCAAGATTTTGTTGATTATCTAAGTTACGTCAGGGAAATTAGTAGGTATGTCAGTTCTCACTTGAATGGGATTGGTCCCTCTAGTAATTGAAGTCCGGGATTGTTTATTAGAGCGGGGACATATTTGAAATTCCGGCAGTATTTCAAAATTTAAGGAGGTCCGTATGAAACGGGGAACTATCTGGATTGCACTTACTTGTCTCATGGCCGCATCTTTGGTTTTAGCGTCCTGCAACACGGCGACACAAACCGCAACATCGACTCAAACACAAACTACAATTTCTACCACGACGAAAACAGTTTCATCTCCCACCTCAACTGTTTCTACATCAGTCTCT
>PMBW01000198.1:4594-5073 GCA_003153075.1 Dehalococcoidia bacterium
CCTGCCACGATCAATAACATGACCGGACAATTGGCCGATAGCTGGGATTTTCCCGACCCCAGTACAATAGTTTTTCATTTGCACAAAGGAGTCCATTGGCAGGATATACCGCCGGTTAGCGGCCGTGAGTTTGTGGCAGATGATGTAGTGTATCACTATCAAAGGCTGTATGGTTTAGGCAGCAGTTTCTCTCCCAGTCCCTTCCAGGCTCCCGGCAGTCCCTGCGGCACCAACCTGATATCTGTCACTGCTCCTGATAAATACACCGTTGTCTTTAAGTGGAAAGTATCTAACGCCGAATACATTATAGAAGCCTTGCAGAGTTATTCCACCGGGCAGGACATCGCATCCCCGGAAGCTGTTAAACAATGGGGAAACCTAAACGATTGGCATCATGCCATCGGCACCGGACCGTTTATTTTAAAGGATTTTGTCGATGGCAGTTCGGCAACTATGGTCAGGAATCCCAATTACTGGGG
>PMBW01000009.1 GCA_003153075.1 Dehalococcoidia bacterium
GGCAGTCAACTGGTAGAAAAGATCAAACAGCTAATTCACGAAGGGAATATCCGCCGCGTCCGCGTCCTGCACGAAGGCCGCACAGTGCTGGAAATCCCACTGTCGGTCGGCGCTCCGGCGGCAGCTATCACTATCATGACCGCGCCTTTACTGGCGGCATTGGGCGCTTTCGCCGCGCTGGTGACGGAATGCACCATCGAAGTGGAGAAGATTGACAGGAAATAAACGAACTATCGGCGATCAGTTTTTCAATATCTATTCCTGAAACTTGCATAGGCTTTGATTTCTTTTTATTTCTCAATTAATTGGCTGAAACCTGCTACACCTGTGATTGACACTTCTCCGCCCCAAATGCAATACTGACGGAAGAAGTTACTGATACGGAAAGGCGGCTAGCGCGATGCCAGCAAGCGATATACAACCGTTCGATAAACTATTCCACCCCGCATCGATTGCCATCATCGGCGCGTCTTCCAGCGCGTCAGAGACCGGGTGGGTCAAGCGGCTACGGGACTTCGGCTACCCCGGCAGGATCTACCCCATTAATCCAAAGGTCAAAGAGATCCAGGGCTTGACCGCCTATGCCAATATCCGTGATGTCCCGGATCCTGTTGACTACGCCATTTTGAATATTCCGGCCGCCAGTACGCCGCAGGCGATGCGGGATTGCGGCGCCAAGTGTGTTCATTTTGTGCATTGCTATACTGCCGGTTTTAGTGAAAGCGGCGCGGCAGCAGGCGCGCAACTGGAAAAAGAGATAGCACAGATTGCCCGGGATAACGGCCTCCGTTTGCTGGGACCGAACTGCATGGGCATTTATTGTCCGGCATCCGGGATAACCTTCAGCGAAGATTTCCCCAAAGAAAAAGGCCGTATTGCGTTCATCTCCCAATCCGGTGCGGAGGCTTCCCGCCTTATTTTACTATGCCGGGATGCCAATCTGTATTTCAGCAAAGCGGTCAGTTACGGCAATGCCGCCGACCTCGATGAAACAGATTTCCTGGAATGTCTGGCCGCAGATAAAGATACAGATGTTATCGGGCTTTACATCGAGGGGATTAAAAACGGACCCCGGTTCCTGTCCGCCGTCAGAAAATGCGTGGCCCAAAAACCGGTGGTAATTCTGAAAGCCGGACT
This sequence comes from Dehalococcoidia bacterium, assembly GCA_003153075.1. The sequence continues at coordinate 1,138 of PMBW01000009.1, forward strand.
AACCGAAAACGGGGCGGGCGCCGCGATATCCCACACCGCTTCTTTCACCGGCTCGCAGCAAGTCTGGCAAGCCTTTTTCCGGCAGACCCATGCCATTCCCGCTCTCACTATCGACGGGGTTGCGGATACAATCCAGGGATTAACGCGCATACGGCGACTACGTGGGAAGCGCGTCGCGCTGGTAGGACGGGGCGGCGGGATCGGCGTGGTCGCGGTCGATATCTGTGAACGTGCCGGTTTACAAGTGCCGCCTTTTAGCGCTGAGACAAGGCAGCAATTGGCACAAATCACATCCGATCCTGGCGCCGGTATCAGGAATCCTGTCGAGCCAAAACTGGGAATGGAAGGCGCAGGGGAATTCTACCTGCGCGGTCTGCCGGTTATCGACGGGGATACCGAAACAGATATTATTTTAATCCAGATGGCAGTCGATGTTTACGGAGGACACACACCGGAACTGATAAAAAGCGTTTCTGAAACTGCCTATGCATTATGCGCCGCCGCCGAATCTGTGAAAAAACCGGTTGCGGTAGCGCTTTTTACCGGCGGTCATACTGATACGATACTGGCCGCCGCCGCCGCCAGGGACATTCTCACCAAAGCCGGGATAGCGGTGTTTTCCGGGGTGGAATCAGCGGCAAGGGCGATCAATGAGGTTTACGGTTACCACCAGTTTTTAGAGTTGAAAATGTAGGGTGGGCGCAATCCCGAATTTTCCCATACCGGCGAAGGCCAGTATCCAGTCGTCACTTACCTATTACTTGATTATTGAATATTGCCGCAGGTTGATTATTTAAAACTGAATAAACATCTCTCTACCTGTTTCAACCGCTCTATTCCCTTGATTTCGTGGGGGAAAAGCTGTACTTCAATTATTTGCATTTGCAAGTATTTGCGTTTAACGAGCTCTAGATACGTTTTTTGCTGACTTGCTTTTTCTTTGAGAAATAACGAATCACCGATTTCCCGGATAACATTGTTGATGATCAGTTGTCCAGCCTGGAACCCGTTTTTCGCCATTTCTGCGAGGATTCCATCCAGTTGCTCTACTGCCAATGCCTCTGGAATTGTCACCAAAATGAAAGCAACATCCCTTTTCAGAAATTCCATGTCGGCATTGGACAATTTCTCCCAGCCCTTGAGGATTTCCAACACCGGCCGTTTTGTTTCGCTGCCGAGTTTCAGTTGAGAATAGATGCGCGGCGCCGGTTTCAGATGTTCCCGCAGCATGCCGGGTGTTTTCAATAATCCCAAAGTTTGCCCCAACGGCGCGGTATCCCAGACGATCTGTTCATACTCCCCGCTTTTGCTCAACTCTTTGATGTAGTCCACCATGAACTCGTCGCTCAGACCGGGAAGGATCGAAGACATAAAATCGACGAAATCCTTGTAATTAACCGCGACGAAAGAGGAGAAAACCTCATAAACTTCCCGCCCGAACTTTTTATCCCACAT
>PMBW01000021.1:0-4676 GCA_003153075.1 Dehalococcoidia bacterium
CTGGTACCGCAAATCCTGAGATTATCAGAGGAGATCTTCAGGGCAATTAAACTCAGCATTCCCCCCGAATGGCTGATGACCGACATGACCGTGGCGCAGCTGCGGGTCCTTTTATTATTGCATACCGAAGGAGAAACACGGATGAGTGCCATCGCGGGGACGCTCGGCATCGCCGTGTCCACTGCCACCGGTATTATCGAAAATCTGGTAAAAAAGGAACTGGTCACCCGCGTTCCGGATAGTGAAGACCGCCGCGTGGTGATATGCGCCTTAACCAGGCAAGGACAGGAAACGATCAACCGTATCTGGGCACAAGGGCAATTTCAGATGGAAAAGCTGCTGCGCGGCTTAACTAATGAGCAATTAGAAAAAGCCAAAGAAGTTGCCGAATTCTTGCTCCTCAATGCGCAATCCCAGCGTGTGTCTCCGCATACGCCTGCAAAATAAAACAAAAATAAGAGGTCTACCACAACATGTTCACCAAACTTGCTGAATTCACCCGTAAATACCGGATTATTATCACTGCCGTTTGGCTGGCGGCAGCGGCAATCCTGTTTCTGGCAGCCCCCAAGCTTGCCAAAGTCGGGGTCACAGATGACAGTGCATTCCTACCGCAAAATACGGAGTCTTCCGAAGCCAGCAAACTGCTGAAAGAAAAATTCACTGCCGCCACACCCGTCGCGGCCGGTAATGCCGTTATCATCATTCATAATGCGCAGAGCCTTTCCGCTGCCGACACGCAAGCAGCAAAAGAAATCCATGACTGGCTGGTTTCCAACGCTGCGCCCGGTGACATAGAACGCGTCACATCCATTTTCGAAAGCGACGCACTGAAATCCACGCTGATCAGCGCAGACAAGACCACGATGATGATGTCAGTCGACTTTTCGGTAAGCAGCATGTCTGAAACCGCGAATACGGACATGCAGCAGATACGTGATTATATCAAGAAAAATCATCCCACCCTCGAAGCATATCTTACCGGCCAGACAGGTTTATATCAGGACATGATCAATTCCGTCCAGCAAACGATCGCCCGTACTACGATTGTGACCATCATNNGGCGCGAAGTTTTCTACGCTGTCGGAAGCCTATCTGGTAGTAATTATCTTCGGTGTGGGCACGGATTATTGCCTGTTCCTCGTCTCCCGTTTCCGGGAAGAGTTACGCCAAAAAGAAAGACATGAAGCACAAACCAGCGCCATAAAACACATCGCCCCGGTTATTGCCGCCAGCGCTCTGACGGTAATTGTCGCCTTTGCGTCGCTGGGCATTTCCAATTTCGGCATGAACAAAACAATGGGTTATGCTCTGGCCATCGGCGTGGCAATTACGCTGCTTGCCGGTCTAACGCTGGTACCCGCACTGATGTCGCTTTTCGGTAAATATCTATTCTGGCCTGTTACAACTTTCACTGCTAAAAAAGAAGGCCGCTTTGGATGGTATACCATCGGTAATTGGGTCAGTCAGCACCCGGTGATAGTAATCGTACCCATTCTCGCCGTGCTTTTAATTCCCTATGCGGCGCTGCCACATCTGACCCGTTCCTCAAACATCATCTCACAACTACCGCAGCAGGCAGAATCAGTTAAAGGCTTCAAAATAATGAACTCTCACTTCACAGCAGGAGAATTATCTCCGCTTTCCCTGCTGATCGAATCTCCGCAGGAAAACATGACCGGCGCCGCTTCACTGCAATCAATCAACAAAATCGCCCAAATATTACAATCTGTGAAAGGGGTTGCCCGTGTGGACTACTACGCGGCGCCTGTGAATCAACTTTCCGGTGTAGCGACCCAAATCCGCGGCATCGGTGATGCCTTGGGCCAGGGCGCCGGTTTGGACAAACTGGCCACTTTTCAGACATACGGACAGCTCCTACAAGGCCTAGCCTTGCAATACCCAGGTATTGTGCAGAGCCCCAATTTTCTGCAAGTTGGGGTTAATCTGACCCAGGTTTCAACAATCGCTGCCAAACTCTCTACAACACAACCGACAGAGATGCCCGCGATTTTGAACCAACTGCAAAAAGCTGTTTACAAGGTGTCCGATAATTTTACCGGACTGGTTAGCGAATTTAAACTGGAAAGCGCTACTCCTTTTTCTAATTATCTGCAGACTACATGGTTCTCCGATGATAAAACAATTGTCAAAATTAATATCATTCTAAGCGACGACCCGTACTCATCGGCCGCGCTGGATACTGTTGACAGAATCAGGAAAACCGTTGCCGCAAGCCTCACTTCCGCAGGCTTTTCAGATAGCTCTTATTACGTCGGCGGTCAGAGTGCGGTAAGCGCCGATATCATGCTCATCAACGATGCTGATTTCGGCCGCGTGGTCACACTTGCCATTATCGGTATATTCATCGTGATAATTATTCTGATGAGGAGCATTCTGGCGCCGCTGTACATGGTGGCTACCGTGCTGCTCAATTACGGCACGACACTCGGCATCACCACCTGGCTGTTCATCGATGTGATGAAGCAGGGCAGCCTGATCTACATGATACCGTTATTCATCTTTGTGATATTGGTAGCTTTGGGGGCGGATTATAACATCTTCCTGGTTTCGCGAATCAGGGAAGAAGCGCATCAAAGGCCGATGAAAGAGGCAGTGAGCCATGCTGTTGCAAATACCGGCGGTGTGATCACCGCTTGCGGTATCATTCTGGCCGGGACTTTTGCCACTCTGATCACGTCCCCGCTTCAAGTGGTAGTGCAGATCGGCGCCGCGATCGCGATCGGCGTGCTGATGGATACATTTGTAGTCAGGGCGCTGCTGGTACCGGCGCTGGCGACGCTGGCCGGGCGCTGGAGCTGGTGGCCGTCCGGATTATTTAAGAAACTGAGTAAATAGTTGTCAATTAACAGTTAATAGTTGTAAGTTAAAAAGGGTAGAATCGCGGCGGTTCTACCCTTTTTATATCCGGCGGTTCATCCAACTGTATTCCCTGCCAGCGAAGGCTGGAATCCAATATCCAATGTCATTCTTACTTTCTTTTTATTTGGAAGACATCATATTTCGTTACCTTCTGGAGTTTAGTGCTGCACTCTCAGCCTGTGATATAATAAACGCAAGGTTTCAATCACCGAAAACCCGTTAACATTTGAGAAAATCCACCTGAAAATCCGTTTCCCCTGAATAAAAAAAACGGTTTTTTATATGCTTGACTTTTAGCAGGAGATTAGATAAATGGCCTATAAAATGAAGAATACCAAATTGAACAAATGGGTGCAGGAAATTACCGCCCTTTGTCTGCCGGATAAAACTTACTGGTGTGACGGCACGAAAGCAGAATATGACTCCCTGATGGGGCAAATGGTGGCGGAGGGCCGCGCTACACCGCTTAAAAAACGCGAAAACAGCTTTTTATTCCGTTCCGACCCCAGTGACGTCGCAAGGGTGGAAGCGCGTACTTTTATCAGCACGAAAAATAAAGATGAAGCCGGGCCTACAAATAACTGGGTCAACATCGACGAACTGAAACCTGCCATGCTGGCGCTGTATAAAGGCTGTATGAAAGGCCGCACCATGTACGTCATTCCCTTCTCCATGGGCCCGGTCGGATCGCCGTGGTCAAAGGTGGCGGTCGAAATTACCGATAGTCCGTATGTCGTCTGCAATATGCACATCATGACGCGGGTCGGAGGCAAGGTGATCGACCTGCTGAATAAAGGTGAAGAATTTATAAAATGCCTGCATTCCCTGGGCGCGCCGCTGGCGGAAGGGCAAAAAGACGTTGCCTGGCCCTGCGCACCAATGGAAAAAAAATATATCAGCCATTTCCCGGATGAGAACACTATCTGGTCTTACGGCTCCGGCTACGGCGGCAATGCGCTGCTGGGCAAAAAATGCCTGGCGCTGCGCCTCGGTTCGGCGATTGCCCGACGCGAAGGCTGGATGGCCGAGCACATGATCATCCTGCGGCTGACCAATCCGGAAGGTCGCCAGTATCACATTACCGCCGCCTTCCCATCGGCCTGCGGCAAAACAAACCTGGCCATGATCCAACCGACCATCCCCGGCTGGAAAGCCGAGTGTATCGGTGACGATATTGCCTGGATGAAAATCGCCCCGGACGGACACCTGCGGGCAATTAACGCCGAAGCCGGTTTCTTCGGCGTCGCACCCGGCACTTCTTACAAATCCAACCCGATGGCGATGGATACGATCAAAAAGAACACAATTTTTACTAACTGCGCATTAACCGACGACGGCGATGTCTGGTGGGAAGGCATGGAAGGCCAACCCACACATTTAATCGACTGGAAAGGAAAAGATTGGACTCCCGCCAGTAAAGAAGTTGCCGCGCACGCCAATTCCCGCTTTACCACTCCGGCCGCGCAATGCCCGATTATTTCTCCGGACTGGGAAAAACCGGAAGGCTTGCCCATCGACATTTTCATTTTCGGCGGACGCCGCTCCGGTGTCGTGCCGCTGGTGACTGAAGCATTCGACTGGGATCACGGCGTTTTCATGGGCGCCACAGCCGCCTCCGAGCCCACCGCGGCTATACTGGATAATGTAGGGATCCGCTATGACCCCTTCGCGATGCTGCCTTTCTGCGGCTATAACATGGGCGACTATTTCCAGCACTGGTTTGAAATGGGCGACAAATTGAAGGACAAAGCCCCGAAGGTTTTTTACGTTAACTGGTTCCGCAAGAACAGCGA
>PMBW01000021.1:4741-4896 GCA_003153075.1 Dehalococcoidia bacterium
CTGCCGAAGCGGTTACAAAATCAGTTTGAACAACTCGGCAAACGGCTGGGATAATAGATGATGATGGGCCACTCTCTTTCAATCTCCCTGATAGGGAGAGAGGATTGTAGCTGATGAGGGGTTAATTATTTGAAATACCGCGCAGTTTTGTTTGA
>PMBW01000067.1:0-12469 GCA_003153075.1 Dehalococcoidia bacterium
CAATATTTAGAGCATCTTGTCACCCCCCTGATAACCGCCGGTTTGATTAGAAGTGTACGCGGTCCTAAAGGCGGCATCACACTGGCAAAATCGCCGGCGAAAATTACAATGAGTGAAATTCTTCAGCTGCTTGAAGGTTCAACGGCTCCGGTAGAATGCGTGGATAATCCGAAGTTATGTCCCCGCGCTGACTCGTGCGTAACACGGGATATCTGGAGCGAAGTAAAAGATGCTGTAAACGGGGTTCTGGGCTCGACTACACTGCAAAATCTGATCGAGCGGGAAGAGAAAAAGAAGAAAACACCAAAACAGGAAATGTATTACATTTAAACTTCCGAATAAATTTAGATGAATTGATCAGGGGAATAACTTGGCAACCATTGACAGATATTCGAGGCAAATCCTNNATCCTCTTTCCTGCCATCGGCCAGGAAGGGCAAATTAAGCTTGGCGAAAGTAGTGTGGCCATCATCGGATGCGGCGCGCTGGGAACTGTCATCGCCGCTATCCTGGTGCGTGCCGGAGTCGGCAATGTCAAGATTATCGACCGGGATTTTATTGAATATCATAACTTGCAAAGACAGGTGCTGTTTGATGAAGATGATATTAAAAATCAACTGCCGAAAGCAATCGCAGCCGAACGGCATCTAAAAAAAGTGAACTCTTCCATAGAGATTAAGGGCATTGTGGCGGATGTTAACTTCAACAACATCGAAAAACTCGTCAGCGGCGTTGATTTGATCCTTGATGGGTTGGATAACAGGGAGACTAGATTTCTGATTAACGATGTCTCCTTGAAACTCAAAATCCCCTGGATTTACGGCGGCGCTATTTCAAGTTACGGGATGACGATGAATATTATTCCGGGTGAAACCGCGTGTCTTAGGTGTCTTTGGCATAAACCATCGGAAACAGGTCTGGCGATGACCTGCGATACCGCCGGTGTCATTACGCCTGCGCCATTTATAACCGCTTCCTTGCAGGCTACAGAGACACTGAAGATACTTACAGGCGCGAGGGATATTAACCGCGACCTGATATCCATCGATGTCTGGTCAGCAGAAATGAAACACTTAAAAATTGCCCGCAATAACAATTGTCCGAGCTGTCATGGTAAATACGAATTTCTGGATGCGCATTTCGGCACCAGAACCACATCTCTTTGCGGCCAGAATGCAGTACAGGTGGCAAATCCCGGCAGGAAGGCTGTCTCTTTACAGGAATTGGCTGAGCGTCTTAAACCAATCGGTGAGGTCAACAATAACGAGTTTATGCTGGATTTCAAGGTCGATTCCCGGGAAATGGTTATTTTCCCTGACGGGCGGGCGATTGTAAAAAACACCACGGATGAAGCGTTAGCGCGCGGTCTCTATGCTAAATACGTTGGAGCGTGACAATGATTTACCTGGATAACGCGGCTACATCATGGCCGAAGCCGGAAATAGTGTATACGACAATGGATGAATTCCTGCGGACGAAGGGTGGTAATCCCGGCCGCGGTAGTCATAGTTTGGCATTAGCAGCAAGAGAAACCATCGAGGAAACAAGAAGGTTAATTGCCCGTTTTATTAACGCCCCGGAAAGCAAACGTGTAATATTCACTTTGAATTGCACCGATGCGCTGAACCTCGGACTGAAAGGGCTGCTGAAGCCGGGCGATCATGTTATCACAGATTGCATCAGTCATAATTCGCTGGTGCGTCCGCTGAAAAAACTTGAAAGCCAGGGAGTACAGGTAACCAGAATTCCGCCGTCGCCGGAGACGGGATTGTTATCCGGAAAAGATATCGAGGCGGCTGTAACAAAAGATACAAGGTTGTTGGTTGTGACTCACGCCTCCAATGTAACCGGCGTAATTCAGCCTGTAGAGGATTACGGCGCAATTGCCCGGCGGCATAAAGTGTTGTTCATGGTAGATGCGGCGCAGACTGCCGGTAAATATCCCATCGATGTCGAAGCAAGTAATATTGATTTACTGGCTTTTTCCGGACACAAAGGCTTATTTGGACCGCCCGGCACAGGCGCGCTCTATATTAGTGAACGTGCCGGTTTGGATTCGATCCGTGAGGGCGGCACCGGTTCCTATTCAGAACAGGAGGAACAACCGGAGAATTTGCCTGATAGATTTGAAAGCGGGACGCTCAATAGTGTTGGTATCGCGGGACTTGGTGCGGGACTAAAATTTATTCTCACTGAAGGGTTGGAAAAGATCGTTACCCACGGCCAGTCCCTGACCAGCCGGTTGATCGATGGTTTGGTGAAAATACCCGGCGTCATGGTTTACACAGCTAAGAACAGGGCACAGCAGGCGCCGGTCTTTTCTTTCAATGTGAAAGGATACACACCCGGAGATGTGGGAGCAATCCTTGACCAGGCGTTCGATACAAAGGTCAGGACCGGGTTGCACTGCTCCCCGGCAATGCATAAAACTCTGGGTACTTTCCCGCAAGGAACAGTGCGCATCAGTCCGTCCTATCTTAATATCGCTGAAGATATCGAAATGACATTACAAGCAGTCGAGAAGATCAGCGTCTCCCGGGATTTGAAAAATCCCGGGGTATCAATGCATTGATCAGGTAAGACTTCCCACCGTCAACGCTGCTCAAAGGAGACCGTTAACTTGACTAAAATAATTGAAAACGCCGATAAAGGACTGGGCATTGTCGAGACGAAATATTTCACGTTCGGAAATCCGCCGGATGAATTGAAACTGGAATCAGGCGAAAAGCTCGGTCCGGTGACGCTGGCCTATGAAACCTACGGTGTTCTGAATGAGGATAAGTCCAATGCAATTCTGATTCTGCATGCGTTGACCGGCAATGCGCACGTTGCCGGTTATCATCCAGGAGAAAAAGATCCGGGTTGGTGGGATAACATGATCGGGCACGGCAAGGCATTTGATGTTAATAAATATTTCGTCATCTGCTCCAACGTTATCGGCGGTTGTCATGGTTCCACTGGTCCGTCCTCCATCAGTATGAAGACTGATCGTCCTTATGGGCTGGATTTTCCTCTAGTTACGGTTAAAGACATGGTTACAGCCCAATCTTATCTCGTAAAAAGTCTGGGCATTAAAAAGCTGGTATGCGTTGCCGGCGGTTCGATGGGCGGTATGCAAGTGCTGCAATGGACCGTATCCTTCCCGGAGATGGTCGCCACCGCAATCCCGATTGCCACATCTGCCCGTCATTCCCCTCAGCAGATCGCGTTCAACGAAGTCGGCAGGCAGGCTATTATGGCTGACCCGAATTGGAACGACGGCAACTATTACGGCAAACCAGCTCCACGCCGCGGTCTGTCGGTAGCGCGCATGATCGGGCATATCACTTACATGAGCGATGTCTCTATGGAAGAGAAATTTGGTCGGCGGGTTAAAGAAGAGCACGGGGACAAAAAATTCAGCCCGGATTTTGAAGTCGAGGGTTATTTACAATACCGTGGTGATAATTTTGTAAAGAGGTTTGATGCCAATTCTTACCTGTATATCACCAAGGCAATTGACCGTTTCGACCTGACTAACGGCGGTAGTCTGGAAAAAGTGTTCAAGACGGCATCAGCGGTAAAATTTCTGGTTATTGCCTTTAAATCCGATTGGCTGTACCCCGCGTACCAATCCAAGGAAATTGTCCGGGCATGCAAACAGGCGCAGGTGGACGTCAGTTACTGTGAACTGAACTCTACTTACGGCCACGATGCTTTTCTTCTTGAAGTCGAAGAGCAGGAACATTTTATTAAAAATTTTCTGAGAAGGGTTTCAGATGAGTAATAATTTTCCGATACCTGACATTAAAAAAGTAAAACTCGAATACCGGGTCATACTTGACCTGATTCCAACGGGTTCCTCTGTGCTTGACCTGGGCTGCGGCGACGGCGAGTTACTGAATCTTTTGGTAAAAATTAAAAATATCCGCGGCAGCGGGATTGAAATTGACCCGGAAGCTGTACGGAAGTGCGCCTCGCTCGGTATCAGCGTCTCCCAACAGGATATTGAAAGCGGTCTATCTGATTACGGGGACAGGTCGTTCGATTTTGTAATCTTAAACCAGAGTTTGCAGCAGGTAGTCAAACTGGAGGCCGTGCTGAAAGAGACTTTAAGAGTAGGCAATAAGGTGATTATAGGCTTCCCTAATTTTGTCTACTACAAATCCCGGTTGCAAATGGTTTTCGGAGGGCGGACGCCGGTCACCCCCTCATTACCCAACATGTGGTACGACACGCCAAACCTGCACTTTTTATCGATCACAGATTTTCTTGCCTATTGCCGTGACAGGCATCTGGAAATTGAAAAGTCGATTTATCTCGACGGCAACCGGAGAATTAAATTTTGTCCCAATGTGTTTGCGGAAATCGGGATATTCCTCATTAAAAATCAAAAATAACGGAGGAGGAAATAATGCAACGGATATATCTGGATTATGCTGCTACCACACCCACAGACCCCGCGGTGGTACAGGCAATGTTACCATATTTTCACGATTCTTTTGGCAATCCCTCGGCTATCTATTCTTACGGGCAGGAAGCGAAAAATGCTCTGGAAGAAGCCCGCGGGAAAGTCGCCCGCCTTATCGGAGCAAGGGATGAAGAAATCATCTTCACCAGCGGGGGCACCGAGGCGGATAACTTTGCGCTAAAGGGTGCAGCCTATGCTAACCAGAAAAAGGGCAATCATATTATTACCTACGTCATTGAACATCATGCCGTTTTGGAGTCGTGCAAATTCCTGGCTAAAATGGGATTTAAAATTACCTACCTGCCGGTGGACAAATACGGTTTGGTTGACCCGGATTCCGTAAAAAAAGCAATCACAGATAAAACGATCCTCATCTCTGTGATGCACGCTAATAATGAAATAGGCACAATACAACCAATCGCTGAGATCGGTAAAATTGCCAAAGAAGCCGGTATCCTGTTTCATTCAGATGCCGTGCAAACAGCGGGACATATACCGGCGAACGTAAATGCATTGGGTGTGGATTTACTATCGATGTCCGGTCATAAGCTGTATGGCCCGAAGGGTGTTGGCGTGCTTTATATTCGCAAAGGTTCAAAATTGACTCCTTTTATGCACGGCGGCGGGCAGGAAAGAGGCCGGCGTGCCAGCACTGAAAACGTCCCGGGAATTGTCGGTTTGGGTAAAGCCGCCGAACTTGCGGGACAGGATCTGGAAATTGAAGCACAACGTCTGACCGGGCTGCGTGACAAACTGATCTCCGGTATTATTCAAAAAGTTGACCGGACACACTTGAACGGGCACCCCGTCAAGCGGCTGCCAAACAATGTAAATATCAGCGTCGAATTTGTGGAAGGTGAATCCATGTGCCTCAACATGGATATAGCGGGAATTTGCGCTTCTACCGGCTCCGCTTGCAGTTCCGGTAGTCTGGAAGCGTCGCATGTACTTCTGGCTATCGGATTGGAACACGTACAGGCACACGGCTCCTTACGCTTTACCCTGGGTAAATGGACTACGGAAGAAGAGATAGAGAAAGTACTGGAAATTCTGCCGCGAATTATCGGCAAACTCAGGGCTATGTCTCCTTTAATGAAAAAATAGAGACCAGGCTAAACAAAGCTAAATTTGTGAGGGATCTTCATTGTACAGCGAAAAAGTGCTGCAGGACAGCGGTATAGGGTAGTATACAGGGTTGAAAATTCAAAAAAACCAGTGCTGGTGTATATGGTCGGTATAACGAATCTACGTTGAAAAAGTTAGCTCATTAGAATAATTCGCTTACGCAGGAAGCATTACCAATAAAATGGAACCGGCATTATAATTTTACGAAGGACTAGTCCGTTTTATACGAATAAATCATCCGAAAGGTCATTGCGCAGTAGCATAATCTCGGTTAAATTGGTATTAGCAATTTTATTGGGCGTGCATTGAACTGTCACCTGTAATGTGGTCACTTGGGTGACGGGGAGCCAATAGTGAAACCGATCTCAAAAGGATCGGTTTTTTTATTTCCTGTCATAATATGGGAGGAAAACGTATGGAGATTTTAAAATTGGTTGCCAATGCCAAAGGTAAAAAAGCCTCGGACATCCATCTCTCCTGTAACTCCCCGCCCATGATTCGGGTTGACGGTTTACTTCAGGCTACTGATAATGCCATTCCATTAACGGAGGCTGATGTACAGCAAGCCTTCCATGAGTTGTCCTCGCCGGATAAAATAGACACGTTCTACCGTAACCTGGAAATGGATTTTAGTTATAACGAGCCGGATGGGACCCGCCTGCGGTGCAGCGTTGCGCAACAGCGCGGTAGCATCAGCATGACAATACGGATATTGACACCTGAGGTTCCAACTATCGATGAATTGGAACTACCCGAAATCTATAAAAAGTTCGCGCTCATGCAAAAGGGCCTGATCGTTGTGTCCGGTCCCACCGGCAGCGGTAAAACGACAACACAAGCCGCAATGGTGCAGCATATCAATTTAAATGCGTCCAGGCATATCCTTACTTTCGAGGATCCCATCGAATATTCTCATCCCAGTATTAAATCCAGAATTACGCAAAGAGAACTGGGCGGCGATACCCATTCTATGTCCGACGCTTTGAAACATGCCCTGCGGTTGGATCCTGATGTTATCGTCGTCGGGGAGATGCGGGACAGCGAAACCGCTGCGGCTGCCATTTCTATGGCGGAGACCGGGCACCTGGTTATAACAACCAGCCACGCGTCATACGCAACCCAGACCGTAGAAAGAATCATCGACCTTTTTCCCCATGAACAGCGCCACCTGGCGCAGATGCGCCTGGCCTCCCTGCTGTCTGTGGTGTTGTGTCAGACTCTCGTACCTCGCGGCGATGGTTGTGGGAGAATCGCAGCAGTAGAAATTATGCAGGTTAACTCAGCATTACGCAATTTGATCCGCGATGGTAAAATTACCGCACTCGCCAATGTAATACGGGATTACCGGCAAGCTGGAAATATTACTCTGGATGAAGCTTTGGTTAATCTCTACCGTCAAGGGATAATATCCATCGGCACCGTTGCGTCGTTTTGCCATGATTCCGGGGAGGTTAATAACCTCCTCACTGACTTGATGATAAAACCATCAATAGTGACGCATAAACCGGTGCTGCCTGTGAAATAGGGGCACCATATCCTCTTTCAACCGGGGGGAATGGCAATATTAGAATGAAAGCATAAGTTTATACACATTGCTGAAAACTGCCGTTACTTCACTAATACCTTTACTTCTCAGGGATTTATCCGCTACCCCCGGATTTTTTACTGGAAAGATTTATCTTTTTAGCCGCCTGCTTCTGGGAAACGTTGAACACAAATTCGCATACTCAGATTTTGAACGTCTATTGTAAACATATAACAATATTGTTATACTGGTAATGTGTGGAATATTGAGCACTAAGAATCGGCATCCGGTAAATGGCCTGTCGAAGAGTTTATCGATTCACTCGATGCCAAGTCTAAAGCCCGTATTGCCAGGACACTCGACCTACTTGAAGAATTCGGAATCAGCCTCGGCATGCCTTATACAAGGCATCTGGAAAAGCAACTCTGGGAGCTGAGAGTCCGACACGGGCGGAGTCGATACCGTATCATTTATTTTTTGTGTACCGGGCAGACCTTTATTCTTCTCCATGGACTTACCAAGAAGACCGCATCGGTGCCAAGATCAGACATGGAGATCGCAGGAAATCGACGGGATGACTACCTTTCAAGGGAGGAAATGAGCAAATGAATTGGAAAGAACATAAGAAACAACTAATGAAAGACCCTGAATTCTCGAAAGAGTATAAAGCACTTGAACCTGAGTATAAGCTAGCATCTGCCTTGATTCAATTGCGCCTGTCGAAAGGCCTTACTCAGGAGCAATTAGCCAAGCTGCTGAATACCAAACAGGAGAGTATCGCCAGGCTGGAAAGTGGCACGTCCTTGCCATCTCTTTCTACAGTGAAGAAGGTAGCGAATGCTCTCGGAACCGAACTTGAGATTAATTTCCTGCCCAGGCGCGAACAGGTGAAAGCTGATCCGGCAGCTACCCCGAGGAAATAAGTTTTCCCGGCATATTAAATCGGAGAAAAGCTGACTTATGCTTTGCATCATGCCGTTAGCTAAGAACGAGGTAAACTGCATTGTCGCCTGGAATGAGGGAAAAGATGCCGCTTTCCTGATGCAATGGTCGGGCATACGTTATGTATATCCTATCACGGAAGAACAGATTACAGGACGACTCAACACAAGTGACGGTGCGGATTACAAAATATTCAGCATCAAGCTGGATGAACGATTAATCGGAACGATCGAACTGATGCGCATCGATCTCAAGGCAAAGAGGGCTAGCGTCGGGCGATTTTTACTGGATCCCGCATTAACAGGAAATGGATACGGCACAAAGGCGCTAAAGCAGTTCGTCAAATCTGTTTTTAATGAGACTCCGGTCACCACCCTTGATTTGACAGTTTTTGATTTCAATAAATCGGCCATCCGCTGTTACGAAAAAACCGGTTTTATCAAAGCTTCCGAAACAGTCCGGCCGAATGGCTGGATTGCGATACAGATGGAAATAAAACGCAAAACCTGACTTTCAAATAACAAATCCTTGTGTATTTCCGAAGCCGCAACGCTCGCCCCTTACAGATTTTTGCATCATTTGACAATCCGTGCTAGAATTGCGTACAAAATCACTTTATTTGTACACCGCCACCTCTTTAGTTTAAGTACTGATTACAGCTGATTCCCGCAATAATTAAGGAATTTAGTAACCGTTGACTGTAAGCAAAGGAGGGAAAAAATGCGCGCCAATAAGTTAAAATCACTCTGGCAAGAAGGGAAAACACCATCTGTGGCCTGGCTCGATACCGCAGATACCTATGTTGCGGAAATCATTGCCAATGTCGGTTTCGATGTACTGGTCCTGGACATGCAGCACGGCATGGCAATTGGCCCCGATAGGGCCGCCCTCTGGCTGCAAGCAGTCAGTACCACAAATACTATGCCGATGGTCCGTGTGCCCTGGAATGAACCGTTTTTTATCCAATGGGTTCTGGATGCCGGCGCCTACGGAGTGATTGTGCCGCTGGTTAACAGCCGGGAAGAGGCTGCCAAAGCCGGGGGCGCCTGCCGTTATCCGCCGGTCGGGTACCGCAGCGCCGGCGCGAACCGCGCCCGGTTGTACGGTGGAATCGATTATTTTAAGCAGGCCAATAAGGAGATCATTTGCCTGGTGATGATCGAAGATATCAAAACAGTCGCTCGTTTAGAGGAATTGGCCGACGCGCCGGGAATAGACGGTTTTTACATTGGGCCTTCTGACCTGGCAGTTTCCATGGGGCTGGGTCCGCCCGCATATTTAGGCAGTCCTGAACATGCTGAGGCTTGCCGCAAGGTACGGGAAACAGCTAAAAGCCGGGGGCTGGTGTGCGGCATCCATTGCATGACTCCTCAGGAAGTCGTAAAACGCACCGCCGAAGGGTTTGTATTCTGTCCTGCCATCAGTGGTTTAGGTTCTTTTGCCATGGCAGCAGCCGCTGCGCTGCAGGAAGTACAGGGCAAAGGGCCAAAATAGCGCTGTCCGGAAGTTTTAAAATATTGGGAGTGATAAATGACTGTAAAGTACACAAATGTTAATCCGCGGAAATTAACCGAATTCGCAACCACGGTGCTGGTAAAAGCAGGGATCCCGAAAGAGGATGCGGCCGTGACCGCTAAACTGCTGGTGAACACCGACCTGCGCGGTATTGCCTCACACGGTGTCGCGCACCTGAGCACAATGTACATCAAGGGAATAAAAGACGGTTTTATCAAGCTGAAACCTGATATCAAGATATTTAGCGGCGCTCCTGCCTCTGCTGTAATTGACGGCGGCGGGGGACTGGGATTTGTCGTCGGGCACCGGGCAATGCAGGAAGCAATGACCAGGGCAAAAACCACCGGCATCGGCGCTGTCTCGGTACGCAATTCCAATCACTTCGGCGCCTGCTCCGCATACTCTTTATTGCCGGTCAAAGAGAACATGATCGGTTTTGCCGGGACTACCGGCGGCATTCGGGCCGGCGCGCCCGGCGCATCGGGCCCTGTTACAGGTATGAACGCCATGAGCTTTGCCGCGCCTTCCGCTAAAGAGTTCCCGTTTTGCCTCGATATGGCTACCCCGATTGTCGCCCATGGAAAAATCGAAGTGGCACTAAGAACCGGACAAAAGCTGCCGTTGGGCTGGGAAATTGACCCTGAAGGCAATCCGATAACCGACCCTAAAGAAGAGTTCCCGAAAAGGGGCTCGATCGTCATGCTCGGCAGCACCCCTGAACTGGGAGTATATAAAGGTTTTGGCTTGAATATCATGGTTGACATCCTCTGCAGCATCCTGGCTTCTTCCCTCTGTATTCCGGAGATGCGCAAGCAACCGGGCCATGGTTCGCAGTGTACCCACTTTTTCTGTGCCGTCAACCTTTCCGGGTTTTTGCCGCCTGAAGAATTCAAAGAAAGGATGGACCATATGATCGGGGTCTACCACAGCTTTCCGAAAGCGAAAGGCGTTGACCGTATTACAATCCCGGGCGAGCTTGAATGGGAACTGGAACAGGAACGTCGTAAAAATGGCATCCCGCTCGATGAAGAAGTTATCAAGTCCTTGAAAGACCTTGCGGCGGAATTTGATGTGGACTACAACCTCGAATAGCTGATTCCTACTGCAGTTTTAAAACAAGAAAAGGAAAATCGAAATGGTTGACCAATCCGTCAAACCTGTTCGCAACAGGAAAAAGCCGGCCCCGATCAATGCTAAACCGGTCAAACCCGAAGAATTTGAAGGGCTGGAAACCGAATTGTGCGGCGTCAAAATGAGGGCCCCTTTCGCGGTGGGGGAAATGTTTGGCTTTGGCGGGGAAGCCTGGAAGATGAGCCCTGAAGAACAGGCCGCCGAGTATCTGCGGTGGGTCGATGCGGGAGTGGGTTGGTTGTCGATCTGTAACATTCAGGGGGTTTCTCCTTTAAATATTAGAAAAACCATTATTGAAAAATCGAGAAACTTAACGGAAGCCGAGAGCAATCCGAGATGGGTCAAAGAAGGGTTACCTCAGCCATCCTACCCGAAATTTCTCTTTTCCTGGGAAGGCCCGGGGGGCTTTTTAGGCACGACCATGATGGGACACGGACGTCCGGTCGGAAAAGGAGGGGGCGCCAGCGGAACTGCCGTTTGGCCTACCGATCCGGGTGAAAGAGTAAAAAAGAAAGAACGTTTAAAGCGGATTATCAGTTTAATCCAGGCGAAAAAGCCGGCAAATGTCCCGCTGGTGTTTACTATTTCCGGTCTTGGGGCCGTGCCTGAAGATTTCGTCGAATCAGCTAAATTGGCCGAAGAACTGGGCGCAGAACTGATCGACCTGAACAATACTTGCCCGGTAAGCTGCTTCAACGAAGATTATCCCAAATGGTGTAAAGAGCGAAACTGGCCTGCCCACAACATGGCCGGCGCGCACATGGCAATGTCGACCCCCGGTGTGGGCGATGTTATCGCAAAGGCAGTGGTAGACAGCGTACATATCCCGGTTGGTGTAAAGTTTACCCCGGAGATGTGTACATTCCCCGCAATTGTAGAAACCGCCGGAATGTACGAAAAAGTCGGGGTGAAATTTATCACCACCATGAATAGCGGCTGCGCCGTGATTCCTCCGGACATATATAATCATGGAAGGCCTCTCGTTGAAGGGTGGGACAGAAATTCCGTAACCGGCATCCAGGGCCCTTATGTTTTACCCCAGCAATACCTGGCGGTTGCAGCCCTCAGACATTATGTGCCAGGTATGGAAATATTAGCTGTGGGCGGGATCATGACCCCTGAAAATGTCATCGAATGTCTGATGCTTGGCGCCAGTACCACTGCCCAGGTTAACGCAGTTTTGACCAAAGGGCTCGATGTCATGCGGCAAAATGTCCATTTTCTGTGTAAATTTCTGAAAGACCAGGGCTATAAAAATGTCAAAGAATTAATCGGTATCCACGAGCAGTACTTCGGCGGACAGGAATTTATTGCCGGTAAAGAAAAGGTGATCTACATCGGGGCTACGGATAATAAAAAATGCGCGGGCTGTGCGGTATGCTGCGACTTGCCGGGTATGGCAGGTTTGTGCAGACATATGGATCCGCAATCCGGATTCCCGATTGTGGATGAGACCCATTGTAATAGCTGCGGTTCGTGTGTAGTCGCCTGTCCCTACGATGCCTGTTACATGAGAAAAGTTTACTGATGTTTTTAAGGAGCGCTGACCCTGCGTTAACAAAATAAAGCAGGCTTTTTCTGATATCTGGTATAATCAAATTAAAGCTCATACACGATATCCGATATGAGACTCATGCAAGTCCACTCCCCGATGTCTACTCCTCCCGGTCCAGCAATTTTCCTACTCCCGTATATATGTTTCGTGTAGTTGAGACACCTCTTCCCTTGATTATCGAAATTTGTACCGATCGGAGTAAAAGATGAAAGAATTCCTGGAAAAA
>PMBW01000067.1:12476-25045 GCA_003153075.1 Dehalococcoidia bacterium
CTGATCGAAGACGCGCCGGGTGTCGGTAAGACCATACTGGCGAAAAGCCTGGCGAAATCACTGGATTGCTCCTTCAAACGTATCCAGTTCACTCCTGATATGCTGCCCGGCGATATTACCGGGGTTTCCATCTACAATCAGAAAATCGGTGATTTTGAATTCCGTCCCGGCCCGATNNAAAGTGCAATCGGCGCTGCTGGAATGCATGGAAGAAGGTCAGATATCCGTGGACGGCGCCACTTATAGAATGCCCGCGCCTTTCCACGTTCTGGCCACCCAGAATCCGATCGAATACGAAGGCACCTTCCCCCTGCCGGAAACACAATTGGACAGATTCATTATGAGGGTCAATATCGGCTATCCCAGCGCTGTTGACGAAATAAAGATCATCGATAATCAGCAGTTTAACCATCCGATCGCGGATTTGAAACCGGTGGCATCAGGTTTTGATCTGGAAAACCTCCAGAATGCGGTCAAGGAAGTATTTGTGGATGAACTGATTAAGCAGTATATCGTCACGCTGGTTGGAGCCACCCGCAACCACCCGGCAATCTATTTAGGCGCCTCCCCGCGCGGTTCGCTGGCCCTGTTCCGCACTGCTCAGGCCCGGGCTTTATTGCAAGGCAGGGATTACGTTCTGCCGGATGACGTTAAAGCGCTGGCGGAACCGGTTCTGTCGCACCGTTTGGTAGTGCGTCTGTCAGATACCTCGTCGGACAAAAGCGGCCGCACTGTCATAAAAAGTATTACCGATACAATTCCGGTGCCGGGAACGCTCGTTAGATAATGGTTAGTCCTCTCGCCACTTGAGTCGCAACGAAATACTTTTAAAGTTAAGACAAAATGTATTGTTTGAGAGAGCTAGAGAGAGGGGCACCAATCAAAGAGTCAAGGCGTAGTGCTTGGTTAAGTTCAGGAAATTTATAAAGTGCTGCTTATAACCGAATTGTAAATAAACCCGCCTCTGTCAGTATTTCGGGTTTGCTGAGATAGAAAAGTGAAATTCAATAAATATATTCTGATTGTTCCGGCCATTTTGCTGGTTCTGGCATTGTTTCTCGGCTCCAGTCTGCTCTGGCGTCTCTTCGCGGCTTCCGCGCTGATACTGGCCGCCAGCTATTTATGGGCGCTTTTGTCCGGGCGCGGGATCCGTATCACCGCCGGCCAACCCCCTTCCCACTTTCAGCTGGGAGAACGCTATGCGCGCGAAATTACAATTCAGAATACAAGCAGGTTCCCCCGGTTATTTATCAAAATCGGCGAATACACCGATATTCCCGGTTATCACAACGAGCGTTTGCTAAACCTCAATGGAAGAGAAACCCGCAGCTGGTCGTCCACATTGATTTGCGGCCGCCGCGGTCAATACACAATGGGCATGGTAACAATTATTTCCGGTGACCCCTTCGGATTTTTCACCGAAAAGCGAACGGTGGGGGAACCCGCCGCCATCATTATTTATCCCCGCATCGTGGACTTACCGCTGTTCAAATCAGTCTCTTTAAATGAATTCGGTTTCATCTCCGGCTTCCAGTCGATCAGTCAGATCAGCCCCAATGCCTCCAGCGTACGGGAATATGCCAGCGGCGACAGTCTCCAGCACATCCACTGGCGCTCCACCGCGCACACCGGCAAATTGATGGTAAAAATGTTTGACGCCGACCACTCTTACAGCAGTTCCAAGACATTCTGGGTGGTTCTCGATATGGATAAGCAAGTCCATGCCGGAAACGGTGAAGAATCCACCGAAGAATATGCGGTTACCATAACCGCCTCCGTAATACGGCATTATCTGGAAAGCGGTATGAAAGTGGGTATGATTTCTACCGGCAATCAGGTTTCCTCGTTTGCACCATCCAGGGGTGAGCAGTATATGTGGTCGATGATGGAATCGCTCGCTCTGATTGGGGCTAGGGGGCACACGCCGTTGGGGCAAGTACTGTCCGATCATACGTCCGACTTTAAAGACGACCCGGTGATCGTCATTATCGCGACCTCTGCTTCCAGGCAATTAATGGAAGCGGTCCGCACGTTAAAAAGTCAGGTTGAGGCTGTTGTAGTCGTGCTTCTGGACGCATCTTCTTTTGGATATCCGCACACACCTTTGAATTCCGCGCACGGTCTCTCAATGTTGGGAGCTCAGGTTTATCACGTCAGAAGTGGAGACGAAGTAGCAAAGGCGCTGGATAGCCAGTCTACTACCTGGCAGAAGAATTATCAGGAATAATGGCTTATGTTTGCACTGGTGGGGGTGGGAAAATGGACGGAAACTTAAAAAAGAACGGCAATTATGTATCGGCCCTGGTTTCACGGTTCAAGCCAAACAGTTATCAGGATTTATTAAGCGTGTTGCTGGTGTTTCTATCCCTGCTGATTGCCGCTTTGTCGCTCGAGCAGGCGCATTGGGTTTCCGCGTCCCTGTCTCTGGTACCGACCCTGATCCTGGCCGTCCTCGCCAGCTATGCCTTGATTGTGTTGCGCCTTAAAAATAAAATCGCTTTCCCATTGGCCCTGGTCATGGGGTTGCTGATAATGGTCTGGAAATCATCTGCCGTCGTCCCGCGGGTTGAAGGGCAATCGGCGCTAAATGCCTGGTGGCACTCCATTTCCAGCACACTGCCCAGTCAAAACAGTCTCTTTTTCGGCATGTTTCTCATTATCATCACCTGGCTGATCGGCTGTGTTTCCGTATGGTTTGTTTTGAAAAAAAAGAATGTCTGGGTGACTGTAGCGCTGGGGGCGGTTGTGCTTCTTTTCAATCTGAGCAACCTGCCGAATAACTACTATTATTTCTTACCGTTCTATATCTTTGTTGCTCTTCTGTTGGTCTTTCAGGTCAACTTTGCGAAACAAAACGCAATTTTTAAAACCCGCCGGGACGGCAGGCGTTTTCATACTTTGACTTATCTTGTACTCGCGGTATTTCTGGTGGCGTTACTGGTGGTTAGCGCCGCCTGGGTTTCACCGCAACCGCCGCTCTCTGAAATCGGGGTCAAATTCGATACCAGTTCGATGCATAACGTCGATCCGAAAAAGAACTGGTTTAATATCTTCTCCAACATTCAGGATAAATGGACTTGGGTAGAAAGTAAAAATCAAGGCCAGCTTTTATTTACCACCGGTCAAAATGAGAGTGAAACCATTTTGTATCTGGTTACTTCTGACAAACCTGTGTATTTACTGACCCGGCGCTATGATACCTATAACTCCTGGGGATGGACGAGTAATCCCACGGTCGTTGAATCGGTCGGAGCCGGAACTTCAATAACTGAAAATCTGCCCGTAATGCCCACCAATACCCTCAACTATTCCGTGGAAAACAGGGCCAAATCGGATGTAATCCTGACTACCGGACAATTTGTCAGCGCTGACATTCCGGTGACACTTAAAACATTATTGCCCGACCCGAATATTGCGGGGCAGAGCGGGGATGTTATGACGGTAACATCTCCCTGGATGCTTCGTCCCTACCAGCGCTACAACGTCGTAAACAAAGTGCCGGCATTTACTTCGGAACAGTTGAGCGCGGTCAAAGGCAATTCCCCGGGTTGGATTACTCAGCAATATCTGCAGTTGCCGGATAATTTTCCGCAAAATGTGAAAAACCTGAGCACGGATTTGGTCAAAAATACTGCCACTGAGTACGATAAACTACTGGCGATCAGGAAATACCTGAACACNNAAAAAGGGCAATTGTGTTAATTTCGCGTCTGCCATGGTCACGATGCTGCGCTCTGTTGGTGTGCCGGCCAGGTTCTGTACCGGTTATCTGCACGGCGACTACGATAAAAAGACGGACAAATACATCGTACGGGGCAAACAGGCCCATGCCTGGGCGGAGGTTTATTTCCCCGGCTACGGCTGGATTCAGGTAGAAACAACACCGGATTCCAGCGGAAATATCAACAGCGATCCTTTAGTTGATGATGCCACCTTTGATTTCACCGATAACGCGTCTCCTGATATTACGGCTGATTTACTCCCTGAAGACCTCGGTCCATACCCTGCGCCTGTTTCCGCGCCGGCAAATCACAATGCCACTCCATGGATATTGTTAGCGGTAGTCGGCGGGCTGTTCGGTTTGGTTGTCAGCACCAGGAAAGTGTTTGATGTCAAGGTCGGACGGTTGGTGAGTGTAAAAAATCCCTCCGAAGCCTATGCTCGGATGTGTTACCTGGCTGCGTTCAGTAAAGCAGGCCCGGCCGCACAGGAAACGCCTCTGGAATATTCCCGGCGGCTGGCGAAGGTCATCAACGGCTACGGTGATGATATCGATAACATTACCCGTTCCTATTCTACCGTCCGCTACAGCCAGCGCAAAGAGATGACCGGAGAGAACGAAAAGAATAAATTGAAAGAATCATGGAAAGAGGTCTGCCTCAAATTGATCAGACGGCGGCTGCAGGCCAGGAAATGGTTCCTGGTCAGACTGCTCTGGAACCCGAAGTAATGGACAGGCGCAATCCCGGTTGGTAAGGATAGCGGTACAATTATTGCTTATTCGTGCATAAGCAACCAATAGAATGGAATAATCAGATAATGAAAGCTATGTCTAAATTCATATGGTTGCCGGGGCATCCTTGCATATGCACTGTTTTATCTTTAAAGGTATAGCGACATCTCTAAACCATGTCCAGCCCGTGTTGAATCGCCATAACGGCGGCCTGCATGCGGTCGGAGACACCTAGCTTTGTAACGATCGAACTGATGTGATTTCTGACCGTGCCTTCGGACAAAAACAGCTTTTTGGCGATATCCTCGTTACTGAGGCCCTTAGCCAGAAGCTGTAATACCTCGATTTCGCGCTGGGTCAACTTATCCGTCAGCACAGCAGCCGGTTTCTTTTTACCGCCGGTGATTTCTCCCAGCAACTTTCCCGCGACGGACGGGTCGATGAAAGTTTTGCCTTCTACTGTGCCCCGGATGGCGTTGAGCACTTCTTCACGGGTAGCGTCTTTTAACAGATAACCGGAAGCGCCCGCGCGGATGGCTTCAAGGACCCAATCTTCAGTGCCGAAGGTGGTCAGCACCAGCACTTTAACCGTGGGAAATCTGGCTTTTATCTGCCGGGTAGCATCTACCCCGTTCATGACCGGCATTTTCAGATCCATCATCACCAGGTCTGGTTGCTTTTGCGCAACCATTTCCACCGCTTCCGCGCCGTCAACGGCAATACCGACAATTTCGATGTCCTTTTCCAGTTTCAGCAGCAACTCGAGCCCGTCCCGCACAATGTCCTGATCGTCGCAGATAATTACTTTCATTGCTCTTTCTCCACTACAATCAATTGCACCGTTGTTCCGCTCCCCGGTTGGCTTTTAATATTTAGCTCTCCGTTGACCATTTGCACACGCTCTTTCATGCCCAACAAGCCGAAGCATTTATCTTCATTCTTCCCGTTAACATCAAAACCCACGCCGTCGTCCTGTATGATGAGAGTCACCATATTCTCTTGCAACACCAAATGTACCGTTAACGTCTTCGCCCCGGCATGTTTGATGACATTGGTAATTGCTTCCTGTGCCACTCTGAAAACGCATTGCTCTTTGTCGGGCGATAATGCGGGTTTGGTAGCAGGCAGCGCCAGGTCAAGCGTAAGACCTGTGTGAATCGCGGCATCTTCGGCCATCTGTTTTAATGCCGGCACCAACCCCAATTCCTCCAGCGGCTTGGCGCGTAACGCCATTAGCACCCGGCGCGTTTCCTCTAAACCGGACCGCGCAGCCGCCAGGGAAACATCCAGTCTTTTCCGAGCGGTAACCGGATCGACGTCCCAGTAGGCTTTCATCGTTTCCAGCTGCACGGAGAGACCGCTCAGGGTGTGGCTAAGCGTATCGTGGAGTTCCTGGGCGATGCGGTTGCGTTCCTTGCTGACGGCAAGGTCTTCCAGCGTCCGGGCATAGTTGGTTAATTTCAGATTGGCTTCTTCCAGCGAACGCCGCTGATTACGCAGCCAGCCCACCATTACACTGATGAAAAGCCCCACCACCAGAAATGTGAAAACCTGGCTCATCACCGCGAACAGCGCAGCGCTCAACGCGGGATTATCACTCGGCACGACTGCCAGTATAATGATAACGTTCACCACAGCTACCGCTAGGCCAAAAATCAATATATGCTGCCACTTATACTGCCAGGCTGTCAGCAGCAGCGCAATTAAAAGAAACGGCACAGCTCGGGAAAACAGGGCCTCCGGCGGCGGCAGCGGATTTGGAAATATCATTCTGACGGCGATCTGGTTGGCGAAAATGGGCAAGATACTGATCAGGCAAATCAGCAGTGGTAAAAACACCTTGCCCAGCTTATTCTGGATCCACGGCCAGAAGGCAATTAACAGGAAAAAGAGCGCAATACCAAAATCGGCGAAATAGGAAAACTGCTCCACTCGCCCGGGGGACTTCAGCGTGTAATCAATTACCACGGAAAGCGCAAAGTAGGCCAGCCAGATAATGACGGCTACCCGCAGCAATTTCACTACATCGGTGTTCTTCTTCATGGCCGTATTATAGTCCTAACACCCTGGCTTTTAAATCCGTATAATGCACTACAACCCATGCAAATTGCACGTTTTTTCGTGCAATATTCACGGTACAAACAATTGAATCGTGTTGATTTCACTTTCGGCGCTCTTTTTTAAGTTGTAAACTGGTGACAAAGAATCACAAATCGCGCCGGAGATGAAATATATGAAGAAACTGGCATTGGCTATCGCCTTCATAACCCTGCTTATTTCTGCGGGTACGGCCTGCACCGCAACCGGTACGCAGACATCTTCCAGCACATCAATGCAAGCGCCTCCCTCCGTTTTATCTACTGCGGAAACCCGTCCAACCCAAACTTCAGTTCCAGTAAATACGGCGGTCACGGCTAAGTCTATAACCACTGCGGTCGCTTTAACTCCGGTTTCATCGCTGCAAGTCAGCCTGGTGCAGATTCCCGGCGGGCAGTTTGAAATGGGAGACCATTATGGTTTCGTCGACCCGCAGCACCCCACTGATGAAACTCCCATTCACAACGTCACAATCAGCACATTTTACATGGATAAGTTCGACATTACTGTGCAGCAATATTGCGACTTCTTGAACTCTGTCATGTCACATGGACAAATCACGGTCGGTGGCGGAAAATATTACGTCAGCGGCGGACCGCGGGATTCGATTGTTGCCAGCAGCGGGATTGTTTACCTGAAAGGAAGCACGGATTACCTCTTTCTGACATTACAGGCGTATAACCACAGCACGATCAGCTGGGACGGGCAAAAGTTCTCGGTTCTCGACAATCGGGGCAATCATCCGGCAACCGGTGTCTCCTGGTTCGGCGCGGCTGCTTACTGCAACTGGCTCAGCATCAGGGACGGCTATCAACCCTGCTATAAAACATCAACATGGGATTGCGACTTCACTAAAAACGGGTACCGGCTGCCCACCGAAGCGGAATGGGAATACGCTGCCCGGGGAGGGCAAACCAATCCCTATTATAATTACCCCTGGGGTAATGACGCCGACAAAACCAAAGCTAACTGGCCGAACTCCGGCGACCCCTTTGAAGCCGGGGCTCTGCCGCTGACTACGCCGGTGGGTTTTTATAACGGTCAATTACAGCGTAAAGCGGATTTTAACTGGCCCGGCAGCCAGGATACCTATCAGACCGCGAACGGGGCCAACGCGTACGGCCTGTACGATATGGCCGGTAATGTCTGGCAGTGGTGCAATGACTGGTACCAGACGGATTATTACAAGGTCAGTCCGGCCAAAGATCCCACCGGACCTGCAATGGCACAGGCCAGCCCGATGCCGGACGGCAAAATATACCGCTGTATGCGCGGCGGTAACTGGTACAACGGCGAACCGGACAAATTGAATCCGTCCGTGGATAACGGGCATTCCCGTGTCTCTAACCGCGACCCGGCTTATTACCTGGGGCAGGAGGAATTTCAAAACTCAGAGGTCGGTTTCCGGGTTGTGCGGCGGTAAAAGAATAACTATTTGGAGGTTTATTTTGATGAAGAAGAAATTAATATTTTTGATTGCGCTTATAATGACCGTTGTTTTGTCCGGTTGCGGTACAGCGTCATCTACATCCGTGACAAGTCAGGTAGCGGCTGCGGTCACTTCGCAGACATTAACAATCACCACTGCAATGGCAGAATCGACAACAACAACTAAAAAACCAAAAACAACCGCAGTCACGACTCCGACCATTTCCGCTTCCACGTTTTTAGCTACCGATCCGGCCCAGACTGTGGGACTATTTTTGAACGACCCGCGCGCATTTGCAGGTTACACTTTACTCGCTCCCAAGCAATATACCTCGACGTATCTTATTGATAATAACGGCAAAATAGTGCACCAGTGGACGGCGAGTAAATATCCGCCCGGTCAGTCCGCCTACCTGCTTCCAAATGGAAATCTAATTCGTGCGTGCTCGGTCAAGAACCCTGATTTAACTACCGGCGGCGGTGAAGGCGGCAGGATCGAGGAATTCAACTGGGACGGAACAATGGTCTGGTCGCTGGATTACACAACCCCTTTGTATATGCAGCACCACGACTTCGTCGTACTCCCTAACGGTAATATCCTGATGCTGGTAGTGGAAAAGAAAACCTATGACGAAGCGATTGCCGCCGGATTTGACCCATCAAAACTGAACGGTGAAATTAAGAGCCAGGGCTATATGGTGCCGGACTCTATCGTTGAGATCAAACCCACACTGCCCAGCGGCGGCACTGTGGTCTGGTCGTGGCATGTCTGGGACCACCTCGTCCAGAGTTACTCGTCATCTAAATCAAATTATGGCGTAATCGCGGCGCATCCGGAGTTAATTGACCCCAACGGCGGCGGGCAAATACCCGCTTTCTGGAACCACATGAATTCGATCACCTATAATACCGCTCTGGACCAGGTGATGGTCAGCGTACGCGGTAATAGTGAAATATGGATNNGATTCCAAATTACCGGGCGCCGGGGATATCCTCATCTTCAATAACGGCCTGGGCCGCGGTTATACTACCATCGATCAAATAACACCGCCGGTGGATGCCAGCGGCAATTACAACCTGGCTGCCGGCAAACCCTATGGCCCTACCAGCCTGACCTGGACATACAAAGCCAATCCGCCCACCTCATTTTTTGCCAGTGAGATTTCCGGCGCACAGCGTCTACCTAATGGAAACACGCTGATCTGTGACGGCATTCACGGCACCATTTTCGAGGTGACCGCCGCGGGTGAAACGGTCTGGAAGTACATCAACCCAGTCGGTAAAACCGGCCCGCTGGGACGGGATGATGCAATACCGCCGGACCCCGCCAAGCAGGGCTCATTTATGAACGAGGTCTTCAGAGTGGTGAAGTACGGGCCTGATTACCCCGGATTGGCCGGCAGGACATTGACTCCCGGAGCTATTATAGAAAAATAGAAAAAGGTATGAAAGAGGAGTCTGAATGAAAATGAATTTACGGTGGCCCTGCTAAGCATCTTTTTGATACTCTTTACTGGTTGCAAAAATGGAGAGTAATTATAACATGAGAATAAAAAGGCAATTCCCCGAAGATGGAAAAGATGGATTCCGGGAAAAAGTCCGCCGAAAAGCTCTGAGCTCCGGTACAATATCTACGATGTTGACGGCCTTTATAATCATAATGATGACGGCTTGCAGCATATCTCCTGGTACCATAGGTCAAACGGTTACCCCAACCAGTCAGGTTAATAAGGTTATTTCCAGTACTTCAACACATTCCGGCTCAACGACACCGACTAGCGCTGCTGCTGCGATCCCCACTAATAAAACAGCTACCGGAACACCGTCGACTATTGGAAAAATCCTGGCGCCAAATCCCCCTGGAGGAATACCGGCCAACAAAACGGTAGGATTAATTTACCAAACTGCCCAGGCCTTTTCCGGATATACCCTATTTGCCCCGATTCACTCTACTACCTCTTACTTGATTGATATGGATGGAAAATTGGTCCACACTTGGGAGAGTAAATATATGCCCGGGCAATCAGTTTATTTGCTTGATGATGGTACGCTGATTCGATCAACCCATATTTCGAACGTTCAGGGACCTGCTGGCGGGGGAGTACAGAAGATAGCCTGGGACGGGACTTTACTGTGGAATTTCCAATACTTGAGCGATACCTGTATCCCGCATCATGATATCAAGCCATTACCGAACGGCAATGTCCTGTTAATCTGTTGGGATATAAAAACCAAAGAAGAAGCCATTGCAGCGGGTCGTAATCCGGCATTACTCAGCCAGGGCAACCTCTGGTCCGAAAAAATTGTGGAAATTAAGCCGGACGGGCAAAATAGTGGTACCGTTGTCTGGGAATGGGACCTCTGGGACCATTTGATTCAGGACTTTGATCCAGGTAAGGCTAATTATGGTGTGGTAGCCAATCATCCTGAGTTGCTGGATATTAATTTTGGAGGTGGTGGCGGTGGCGATTGGATTCACGCTAATGCGATTGACTATAACCCGGATTTGGATCAAATAATGTTAAGCGCTCATAACATGGCGGAGATCTGGATAATTGATCACAGCACTAGTACCAAGGAAGCTGCCAGTCACAGCGGAGGAAATATTGGTAAGGGTGGCGACCTTATTTATCGCTGGGGGAACCCTCAGGTCTATCGCGCTGGAACCACTAAAGATCAAAAACTATTCGCGCAGCATAACGCCAGCTGGATTACAAGCGGACTGCCGGGAGCGGGGGATATTTTAATCTTCAACAATGGTGACAACCGACAGGACGGAAATTACTCTTCCATAGACGAAATAGCGCCGCCGGTGGATACCCAGGGTCATTATGCTTTGACCTCAGGGTCCGCTTACGGACCGGCAGAATTAATATGGACATATAAGGCTAAGAATCCTGCCGATTTCTATGCCGATAAAATATCGGGCGCGCAGCGGTTGCCTGATGGTGACACCCTTATTTGCCACGGGCCATTGGGGACGTTCTTTGAAGTGAACTCAAAAGGAGAAATAGTATGGGAATATATTAATCCGGTAGTTGGTAATACGGTAGTTACCCAGGGTGTACAAATACAGTCTGATCCAGGAGGGGGAACACAGAACGCTTGTTTCAGGGCAACTCGATTTGCGGCAACTGATCCGGCTCTAATAGGCAAGGACCTGACTCCCGGAGCTACTATAGAAAAATAGAAAAGGTATATTATTTTAATTAAACCAGGGATAAAAACATGAAAAAGAAACTATTCACTATCTGGCTGATAGCTGTGTTGATGATGACAGGCTGCACTGCAGCCCCCTCACAAACAATCACGTCGCAGACTAAAACAACTACAACTATTACTATTACTTCCACCACGTCGGCTGCGGTCCCGGTTTCCACGAAAACACAAAAACCAAAACCCACAGTCACGACCAAACCTTCGCCGACGGTGCCTGTGACTACACAAACGTTCAGCGGGGACGTTTTTCCCGGAACTGTAATATTGGGGAGACCGGAAACTGATTCGATAACCTTGAGCTTACTGACCGCAATCGATGCTGATTTTTACGTGCAATACGGGCAATCATCCGGAAAATACGATAAGCAAACAGCGACGACTGCGCTGCAAAAAGATCAGCCGCTGCAATACAAGATTGCCGGGTTGAGCAATGCCACGAAGTATTACTATCGCGTCTGTTACCGGACGACAGCGAACAATGCCTTTTCCGCCGCGGACGAAGCTTCTTTTTCTACTCAGAAGGCGGTTGGCGACAGTTTTGTGTTCACTGTTGATGCCGACCCGCATTTTGACAACAACGCCAATCCGGCCAAAGTCGGGCTGACTTTCCAGAATATTTTGAGCGAGCATCCGGATTTTGATATAGACCTGGGCGACACTTTTATGACCGAGAAAATGCCGGGGTTGACCGCAGCACAGATAGGCAATGTTTACGTTGATCGACGTACGTATTTCAGCGTTTTTGGCAGTTCGGTGCCGCTGTTTCTGGCGAACGGTAATCACGACGGCGAGCAGGGTTGGTTGCTGAACGGTACCGCGAATAACGAGGCCGTTTTAGCTGCCACGATGCGAAATTTGTATTATCCAAATCCGTCTCCGGATATCTTCTACAGCGGGGACAGCAAATCAGAACCGTTTGTGGGATTGCGGCAGAACTATTATTCGTGGACGTGGGGTGATGCGCTTTTTATCGTGCTGGACCCATACTGGTACACGACGACAGGGAAAACTGCAGGTTGGGATTGGACGTTGGGGAAGACGCAATACGATTGGTTGAGAACTACTTTAGAAAACAGCAAAGCAAAGTATAAATTTGTTTTTGCTCATCAGCTGGAGGGCGGTTTTGATATGGGAACTACTGGTAACGGGCGGGGCGGGGCCGAAGCGGCGATGATGTACGAGTGGGGTGGGCAAAATGCAGACGGCAGCTGGGGATTTGACACCTACCGGCCTGGCTGGGGAAAACCAATACAACAATTACTGGTGGATAATAAAGTCACCGCATTCTTCCACGGCCACGACCATCTGTACGCTTACCAGCAGCTAAACGGGGTGGTCTATCAGGATTGCCCGCAACCGGGTGCAATCAATG